>VGXD01000001.1 GCA_016873525.1 Nitrospira sp.
CTGCCCCGACGATCTGCAAGGATGGGGACCCGACGCTTGTGCAATGCGTTCCCATCGGCAGCATGAATCTTCTGTCGGTCTGCGGCTCCTGTCCCGAGGGCTATCGGCAGGTGGGGAGTTCATCGGTCCCGGCCCGTTGCGGCACGGCCGAAGGGGGCCACATGAGCCAGTGCCAGATGGAGAAATTCGAGAGCCGTCTGCCGAACCCGAATCAGGGTGGCCGCTTCTGTCCGCCTGACTGCGCGGGCCCGCTCCCAACGCCGGGACAGGGGGCCCTGCCGCCTCCACCAAAATACTTGCCTCCGCCGAAGGAGGGGCAATGAACCGACCGCACCCCTGGAAAATCTGGCAGGGCACGGTAGAGAGGGAACTGTGACCGAGCGCATCGTCACCAACCAGATGACCGACGACGAACGCGGCCTGGAAGTCACGCTGCGGCCGCAAACCTTGGACGAATATGTCGGCCAGGGGCGGATGAAAGAGTCCCTCAGGATTTGCATCGAAGCGGCCAAGCGCCGAGGCGAGGCCCTGGACCACGCCATTTTTTACGGCCCTCCAGGCCTGGGCAAAACCACCATCGCCCACATCATCGCGCGCGAGATGGGCGTGGCCATCCGTTCGACTTCGGGCTTGGTCCTGGCCCATGCGGGCGACCTGGCCGCCATCCTGACCAACCTCCAGGAGCGGGATGTCCTGTTCATCGACGAGATCCACCGGCTCCCGGCTTCCGTCGAGGAAGCCCTCTATCCCGCGATGGAGGACTACCAACTCGACCTGGTGATCGGCCAGGGACCCTCCACGCGGACGATCAAGCTGGACTTGCCGCGCTTCACGCTGGTGGGCGCCACGACCAGGGCCGGCGCCCTGACCTCCCCCCTGCGCGAGCGGTTCGGGCTGGTGAATCGCCTGGATTTTTATTCTCCCGACGATCTGAAAATCATCGTCACCCGCTCGGCCGGCCTCCTCGGCATCCCGATCGACTCGGAGGGCGCGGCCGAGATCGCCGGCCGCGCGCGCGGGACCCCGCGCATCGTCAACCGCCTGATCAAGCGGGTCAGAGACTTCGCCCAGATCAAGGCCGAAGGACACATCACACGCCAAGTCGCCCGCGACGCCCTCGCCTGGTTGGGGGTGGACGAGGCCGGGTTCGACGACATGGACCGGAAGATCCTCCTGACCATTATCGAGAAATTCGCCGGAGGACCGGTCGGCATCGAATCGCTGGCTGCCGCCGTCAACGAAGAGAAGGGGACGCTTGAGGATGTCTATGAGCCCTTCCTCATCCAATCCGGCTACCTGGAGCGGACGGCACGAGGCCGTCAAGCGACCAGGGTTTCGTTCGAACACTTTGGAAAACATAAAGATTTACTGACATAACCAGAAGAAGTTTTCAGCCGTCAGCAGTCAGCTTTCAGGAAAAAGATTTCGGAGTAAATATCTCTCACTGAAGGCTGAGAGCTGAAAGCTGATCGCTGAAAGCTATTGCCCTGCAGCCCTCCATAATCCCCCAAATCCTGTTGATAAACCTTGCAAAGCTCGCTTGCTTCCTGTACTATTTTCTGTCTCGCACTGAAAGATTTGCGTCACGGGTCGCCGTGAGGAATGTATGGAAAGTCCGAAGGACATTCAGCACTATCGCAAGGAGATCGATCGGCTCGACGACGAGATCCTGCGTCTGCTGAACGAACGATCCAAGTCCGTCATTGAAATCGGACGGTTGAAGAAGGAGACGGACGCCGAGGCCAATCTGCACACGCCGGGCCGGGAAGCGCAGATTGTCAATCGGCTGATAGGCGAAAACGCGGGGCCCTTCCCGAACGACGCGATCCGGTCCGTCTACCGCGAGATCATGTCCGCGTCGCTCTCGCTCGAAGGTCCCCAGAAGGTGGCCTATCTCGGTCCGCCGGCCACGTTCACGCACCTGGCCTGCATCCAGAAATTCGGGACCTCCGCCCAGTACGTTCCGGTCAACAGCATCAAAGACGTCTTCGACGAGGTGGAGCGAGGCCGCGCGAATTTCGGCGTGGTGCCGATCGAAAATACGACCGAAGGCGTGGTGAATTACACGCTGGACATGTTCATCAACTCGAACTTGCTGATCTACGGCGAGGTCTTGCAGGAGGTGTCCCACCATCTCCTCTCGAAGACCGGACGCCTGGAAGACATCAAGAAAATCTTTTCGCACCCCCACGCCATCGCACAGTGCCGGCACTGGCTGGAGACCAACCTGCCCAACGTGCCGGTCTCGGAGGTTCCCAGCACGGCCCGGGCGGCCGAACTCTGCGCCGACGATCCGTCGGTCGCCGCCATTGCCTCCGAACTGGCCGCGCAGTTGTATGGCTTGAAGATCATCAAGTCCAGGATCGAAGACAACCTCAACAACTTTACGAGGTTCCTGATCCTCTCGAAGAAAGCGCCGGAGCGGACCGGCAAGGACAAGACCTCCGTGATGCTCTCCGTGAAGGACAAAGTCGGCGCGCTCTACGACCTGCTGCGGCCCTTTGCCTCCCACGGGCTCAACATGACCAAGATTGAGTCTCGTCCGTCCCGACGCAAGGCCTGGGAATACTTCTTTTTCGTCGATATCGAAGGGCACCTCGAAGAGGATCGAGTGAAAAAAGCCCTGGAAGAGGTGAAGGGCCGCTGCCTCTTCATGAAAATCTTGGGATCCTATCCGGCCCACTCGTGACCCTATGCCGCTGAACGTACATCCCGATATCGCGTCGTTGGTTCCCTACCTCCCCGGCAAGCCGATCGAGGAACTGGAACGGGAACTCGGCATCCCGCGCGCCATCAAGCTGGCGTCCAACGAAAATCCGATCGGCCCCTCGCCGAAGGCCCTGGCGGCCCTCTCCACCGAAGCCGCCGGGACGTTGAATCGGTATCCGGACGGCGGCGCGCACCGCCTCCGCCGCGCCCTGGCCGACCGCTACAAGCTGACGCCCGATCAGGTCATTCTGGGCAACGGCTCCGACGAAATCATCGGCCTGCTCGCCCGCACGTTCCTGTCGCCCGGCGACGAAGCGGTGATGGCGGATCAGACCTTCGTGATCTACAAGATGGAAGTGACGGCGGCCCACGGCGTCTCGGTCGTCGTGCCCCTGAAGGAGGGCCGCCACGACTTGCCGGCCATGGCGAAGGCCGTGACCCCCAAGACCAAGCTCGTGTTCGTCTGCAATCCGAACAATCCGACCGGCACCATGGTGCCGGCGGCGGATGTCGCCGCGCTGATGGCGCAGGTGCCGGACGATGCCATCGTGGTCTTCGACGAAGCCTATTACGAGTACGTCGTCAGCCGGAATTTTCCCGACAGCCTGGGCTACGTCAAGCAGAACCGGAACGTCGTCGTCCTCCGCACCTTTTCCAAAATTTACGGCTTGGCGGGGCTGCGCATCGGCTACGGCCTGACGACGCCGGAGATCACCGGCTACTTGAACCGCCTCCGTCCGCCGTTCAACGCCAACAGCCTGGCCCAGCGGGCCGCGCTCGCGGCGCTGGAGGACGAGGACCACGTCGCTCGCAGCCGGGCCATGAACCAGGCGGAAATGACGCGCCTGCGCCGGGACCTCGTTTCGCTCGGCTTCCAGCCGCTGCCCAGCGAAGCCAACTTTTTGTATTTCGACGTCGGACGGAGCGGCCGGGAGGTGTTCGAGGCCCTGCTCCGCGAAGGCGTCATTGTGCGCCACATCGAAGGCCGCATGCTGCGGGTCACCATCGGCCTGCCGGAAGAAAACACCCGTTTTGTGGATGCGCTGAAGCGCGTCCTCCCACGCGAATAAGTCGAACCAAGGAAGAGGGGACCATGATTATTGTCTTGAAGCCTGAAGCCACCGAACGCGAAATCGAGCACCTGTTGGACCGGCTCCGCGAACTCGGATTGAAATCCCACATCTCGCACGGCGAAGAACGCACGATCATCGGGGTCATCGGCGACGACCGGATCCTGCACAACCAGCCCCTGACCGCGTTCCCCGGCGTGGAGAGCGTCACGCCCATCCTGGCGCCCTGGAAGCTGGTCAGCCGCGAGTTCAAGAAAGACAACACGATCATCGACGTGAACGGCGTCAAGATCGGGGGCAAGAAAATCGCGGTCATGGCGGGCCCCTGCGCGGTGGAAAAGCTGGAGGTGACCGTCGGCATCGCCCAGGAGGTCAAGGCGGGCGGCGCCAGCATCCTGCGAGGCGGCGCCTACAAGCCCCGCACCTCGCCCTACTCCTTTCAGGGCGTCGGCCGGGAGGGATTGGACTACCTGCTGGAAGCCAAGAAGCAAACGGGGCTCCCGGTGGTGAGCGAGATTCTGGACACGCGCGACATCGAACTGTTCCTCCAAAAGGCGGACATCATTCAGATCGGCGCGCGCAACATGCAAAACTTCGAGCTGCTCAAGGAAGTCGGCTCCTACGACAAGCCGGTGCTTCTGAAGCGAGGGCTGTCCGCAACCATCAAGGAATTCCTCCTCTCCGCCGAGTACATCATGTCCCGGGGCAACCGGAACGTGATGCTCTGCGAGCGCGGCATCCGGACCTTCGAAACGCAGTACCGCAACACCTTGGACCTGGCGGCCATCCCGTCGCTGAAAGAACTCTCCCATTTGCCGGTCATCGTGGACCCCAGCCACGCCACCGGGAAATGGAACCTGGTCGCGCCGATGTCCAAAGCCGCGGTTGCGGCCGGCGCCGACGGCCTGCTGATCGAGGTCCATTCCAATCCCGAATGCGCCCTCTGCGACGGCGAAGAATCCATCAAGCCGACCAAGTTCAAGGAGCTGATGCAGGAACTCAAGAAGATCGCGGAAGCGGTCGGGCGAGATATTTAGAGGGCTGATGGCTGCACGCAGACCTCATTTTCACCAGGTCGCCATCGTCGGCGTCGGACTCATCGGAGGCTCGCTGGGCCTGGTGCTCAAGCAACGGGGGCTGGCCGACTCGGTGGTCGGCATCGGCCGCCGGGTCGAGAACCTGAAGACCGCCGTCACGCTCGGCGCCATCGACCGCTACGTGTCCGAGGCCAAAGAGGGCGTCGGCGACGCGGACCTCGTGGTGCTGGCCACACCGGTGGACACCTACGAACGTCACCTCAAAGATTGGGGCCGCTGTTTGAAACCCGGCGCCATCGTGACCGACGTCGGAAGCGTGAAGGGCCCCCTCGTGGAACAGGCGGAAGGCTTGATGCCGGCCCTGGCGCACTTCGTGGGCGCCCATCCGATCGCGGGACGGGAAAAAACGGGGGTGGCGGCCGGATCCGTGGACCTCTTCAAGGGTGCGCGGTGCATCCTGACGCCGACGCAACGCACCGACCCGGGAGCGCTGGAAGCCGTGCGCGCGATCTGGGAGGCGGCGGGATCCGTCGTGCTCTCGATGGATCCCTTCCTGCACGATCGGGTGCTCGGAGCGGTCAGCCACCTGCCCCATGTGGCGGCCTTCTGCCTGATCAACGCCTTGACCGACATCAAAGACCGCACGACCCCTGAGTTGGATTTGCTGGCGTACGCCGGCGGGGGCCTGCGCGACACCACGCGCATCGCCGCCAGCTCGCCCGAGATGTGGCGCGACATCTGTTTGTGGAACCGGCAGAACCTGATCCAGATGATCGAGATCTACGAAGAGCGCCTCCGGCATCTCAAACAACTGATTGCGGCCGGAGACGGGCCGGGCATCGAAAAGGAATTGGAGCGGGCGAAACAAGTGCGGGAGCAACTCAACAACCGGTGATGAGTGATGTGTGATGAACAAAGATCGTTGCATTGATTTTTCCATCTCACTTGCTCGTCCCCCATTACCCATCACTCATCACCCATGACGTCTCTTACGATCAATCCCGGCGGGCCCTTGCAGGGAACCATCGCGGTCCCCGGCGACAAGTCCATCACGCACCGCGCCATTATCCTCAGCGCGCTGGCGGAAGGGGAAAGTCTCCTCACCGGCTATTGCCGCGGCGAAGATTGTCTCAACACGGCGCGAGCCTTCCGGGCGATGGGCGTTCGAATCGACGAGCAGCCGGACCGCTTGCGCGTGTACGGCAAAGGCCTGTGGGGTCTTTCGGAACCGGAGCAGCCGATCGACTGCGGCAACTCCGGCACCGGCATCCGCCTCCTGACCGGCTTGGTGGCGGGACAGGATTTCTTCACCATCCTGACGGGGGACGAATCCATCCGACGCCGTCCGATGGGCCGCGTGGTCAAGCCGTTGCGTGAAATGGGCGCCGCGATCGCGGGGCGCAAGGGCGGCGAACTGGCCCCGCTGGCCGTGACCGGCAGCCGCTTGCGGGGCATCGCCTACCGCTCCCCCGTGGCCAGCGCCCAGATCAAATCTTCCCTCCTCCTGGCCGGCCTCTACGCCGAGGGGACGACGCGCATTACCGAACCCAAACCGTCGCGCGACCACACCGAACGCATCTTCCGGCACTTTGGAATTCCGGTGCAGACCGAAGGTGCGGGCGAGGGATCGACGGAAGGATCCTCCGTGTCGCTGCCGGGCCGTCCGATCGGCTGGACCGCAAAGAACCTCGCCGTGCCGGGAGACCTCTCCGCTGCGGCGTTCTTTCTCGTGGGGGCCACGATCGTGCCCGGCTCCGACGTGACGATCACCGGGGTCGGCATCAATCCCACGAGGTCCGGGCTGCTGGACATCCTGCGCGAAATGGGCGCCTCAATCCTGGTGACGAACCGACGGGAAGAAGCCGGAGAGCCGGTTGCGGACCTGCACGTCCGCTCTGCCTCCCTGCATGGCATCCGCATCGGAGCCGAGCGGATTCCCCAGACCATCGACGAATTTCCCATCCTCTGCGTCGCGGCGGCAGTGGCGGAAGGCGAGACCGTCATCACGGGGGCGGCGGAACTGCGCGTCAAGGAAAGCGACCGCATTGCCACCATGGCCGCGGAATTGGCCAAGATGGGCGCCGCGATTACCGAGACCCCGGATGGACTGATCATTCAAGGCTCAGGCGGTCGCCGCTTCCGTGGCGCGTCCTGCGCCAGCCACGGCGACCACCGCGTGGCCATGTCCGTGGCCATAGCCGGACTCGTCGCCGACGGGCCCACCAAGATCGAAGAGACAGCTTGCATCGAAACATCCTTTCCGGGGTTCGATGGCAAGGTCTCGGAATTATTGACAAAACGTTGACCAAGTCTATAATACAGAGCCAGCGTCCGGAAAAGACCGAGGAACACCGGCGCGAGCAGCGTCTGATCGTCACGATTGACGGTCCTGCGGGAGCCGGCAAGAGCACGGTGGCGAAGCTGCTCGCGTTGCGTTTGGGCTATCTCTATCTGGACACCGGCGCGCTCTATCGCGCCGTGGCCTGGAAGGTGCGGCAAGCCGGTGTCGATCCCTCGGACCACGAGGCCGTGGCCACGCTCCTGCCCGCCACCACGGTGACGATGGAGTACCGCCCGGAACGGGCGCGGGTGTCCGTGGACCAGCAGGACGTGACCGAGGAGATCAGGACGCCGGACATCAGCCGGCTGGCCTCCGTCGTATCGGCCATTCCCGCCGTACGCGACTGGCTCCTCCCGGTTCAGCGCCGGATCGGGTCTGCCGGAGGGGTCGTCGCGGAAGGACGGGACCTGGGCACCAGGGTCTTTCCCGCCGCCGATGTGAAATTTTTTTTGGAAGCCGACATGGAGGTCCGTGCAGCCAGGCGCCATCGTGAATTGACCGCGGCCGGCCATGCCGCCCCGCTGAACGAGACACGCCGGGACATCCATACCCGCGATACGCAGGACCGTTCCCGGGACATCGCCCCGCTCGTGCCGGCTTCGGACGCCAGCGTGGTCGATACCTCGGTCCTGACGGCGGAACAGGTCGTCGACCGCATGATGGCGGTCATTGCAGCCAAGCTGTGAGCGCGGTTGCTTATTGGGGCGTGTGGCTGATCGGCTCGCTGCTGGTCCGGCTGCTCTTTCGGTTTCGGACGGTCGGCGCAAGACATGTTCCCACACGCGGCGGGGTGCTGATCGCGGTCAACCATGCCAGCTACTTGGACATCCCGCTCGTCGGCTGCGGACTGCGTCGGCGAGCCTGGTATCTGGGCCGGCAGGATTTATTCGGCCCCCGCTGGGTCAAAGCGATCTGCCGCTGGCTGGGCTGGATTCCCATCCGGCTGAGCCGGCTGGACCGCGAAGGGTTCGGACAGGCGGTCAAGCTGATCAAGGACGGGCAGGCCGTGGTCATTTACCCGGAAGGGGGCAGGACGTTGGATGGGCGGTTGCGACCAGGAAAGCCGGGGATCGGCGTCATCGTCGAGCAAACCGGCTGCCCGGTCGTCCCGGCCTATATTGCCGGAGCCTACGAGGTATTGCCCGTGGATGCCGTCTGGGTACGTTTTCGTCCGGTGCGGGTGACGTTCGGAAAGCCGATCGACTTCACCTCGGACGCGCAGCGATTGACAGGAAAGGATTTTTATCGACACGTGAGCCGGACGGTCATGGAACGGATCGCCGAGCTGGGACAAGTATCCCCGCCGGTCGATCAGGCCGCCCGTTCGGCGGCCCGGCCTCTCAACGCTGAGTGAGGCAAGGGCTTAGATAACCATCAGCACCCGACCGTGGTCGGAGAAGCAGAGGATTAGGAAGCACACGCATGGACATGGCAACGAAGCAGACAGGCGAGGATTTGGACCGGGGGGCGCTGGCCGCCTTGTACGAGGAAACCTTCCGGAACTTTGAGGAAGGCACGATCATCGAAGGACACGTCGTTGCCATCGGCAAGGACAAGGTGGTCGTGGACATCGGCTATAAATCGGAAGGCATTATCCCCGCCGACCAATTCTCGAGCCAGGAACTCCAGGAAATCAAAGTCGGCGACAGCCTCAAGGTCTATATCGAGGACCGGGAGGACGCCGACGGCAACCTCGTCTTGTCGAAGGAAAAAGCCGACAAGATGAAGGTCTGGGAAGAATTGGAACAGGCCCACAAGGACGAGAAAGTCGTGGAGGGGCGCATCGTCTCCCGCATCAAGGGCGGCATGATGGTGGACATCGGCGTCAAGGCCTTTCTCCCCGGCTCCCAGATCGACATGCACCCGGTGCGCGACTTGGATGGCTTGGTCGGCAAGACCTTCCCGCTGAAGATCATCAAGATCAACCACCGGCGCGGCAACGTCGTCGTGTCCCGTCGCGTCCTGCTGGAAGAGAACCGCGACAAGAAGCGGCAGACGACCTTGTCCACGCTCAAGGAAGGACAGTTGATCCAGGGCATGGTCAAGAACCTCACCGAGTACGGCGCCTTCATCGACTTGGGCGGCATCGACGGGTTGCTGCACATCACCGACATGTCCTGGGGCCGCGTCGCCCACCCCTCCGAGCTGTTCGTGATCGGAGACAAGGTGGAAGTGATGGTCCTCAAGTACGATCGCGAGACCGGCCGGATTTCCCTCGGCCTCAAGCAGAAGGGCTCCGACCCCTGGAGCAACGTCGCGGCGCGGTACCCGATCGGCACCCGCGTGCGCGGGAAGGTCGTCAGCCTGACCGACTACGGCGCCTTTATCGAACTGGAGCCCGGCGTCGAAGGGCTGGTGCACGTCTCGGAAATGTCCTGGACCCACGAAGTGCGGCATCCCTCGCGTCTGGTGTCGGTGGGCGACCAAGTCGAAGCCGCCGTGCTGAACGTGGATCCCAACAGCCGGAAGATCTCCCTCGGCATGAAGCAGACCGCCCCCAATCCCTGGGACATGGTGGAAGCGAAGTATCCGGTCGGCACCCGCATCGAGGGCAAGGTCAAGAGTCTGACCGACTTCGGCGCCTTCGTCGGCCTGGATGAAGGCATCGACGGGCTGATTCACATCTCCGACATGTCGTGGACCAAGCACATCAAGCATCCCTCCGAACTCTTCAAAAAGGGGCAGAAGGTGGAGGCGGCGGTCCTGCGGATCGACAAGGAAAAGGAGCGGCTCTCGCTCGGCTACAAACAGTTGACGCGCGATCCCTGGGAAGATGAGATTCCCCAGCGGTACCGGGTGGGAACCACCGCGATCGGGAAGGTGTCCAAGCTCACCGACTTCGGCGTGTTCGTGGAACTCGAAGGCGGCGTGGAAGGCTTGATCCACATCAGCGAGAGCGGGCTCGACCAGCAGACGCGCCTGGAGGACAAATTCAAGCTCCAGGATGAAGTCTCGGCCAAGATCATCAAGGTGGATCGGGACGAGCGCAAGATCGCGCTGAGCCTCAGGGAACACGTGCTGGATTCCGAGCGCAAACAGGTGGACGAGTACCACTCCACCCAGGGCGCGCTGGATCAGACGCTGGGCCGCGCGGCCAAAAAGACCAAGCGGCGCAATGACGCCGATCAGGAGAACGCCTGAGGGATGAGGACCTCCGTCAAGAAAGCGTCCCCGCATGACTGAACAGGCTGCGTCACCGGCGCCGCGACGTTGGAAACCCTGGAGGATGCTATTGTGGACCCTCCTCGCCGGGTTTCTGCTCGTGGTGCTGGCCAACGTCTTCTCGCCCGACCTGGATCTGTCCGGGGAGGATCGCGTCGCCCTGGTCCGGGTCGAAGGGGTGATCCTGGATTCCCAACAGACGGTGGACGAGTTGAAAAAGTTCGGCGAGAGCCCCTCGGTGAAAGCCATCGTCTTGCGCATCGACAGCCCCGGCGGCGGCGTCGTGCCGTCGCAGGAAATCCACGATGCGGTGGCGCGCGTCCGCAACACGAACAACAAGGCGGTCGTCGCATCCATGGGAACCGTGGCCGCGTCGGGCGGCTACTACATTGCCGTGGCCACGGACCGCATCCTCGCCAATCCCGGCACCCTCACCGGGAGCATCGGCGTCATCATGGAACTGGCCAATCTGGAAGGGCTCCTCAAGAAAATCGGGGTGGAGAGCGTGGTGGTCAAGAGCGGACGCCACAAGGACATCGGCTCCCCCTTCCGGAAAATGAACGCGGACGACCGACGCATCCTCCAGACCGTGATGGACGACGTGCACGGCCAGTTCATCGAGGCGGTGGCGGAAGGACGTTCGCTCGATGTGGGGGACGTACGGGCGCTGGCCGACGGACGCATTTTCACCGGACGTCAGGCTAAGGAAGCCAAGTTGGTGGACGAATTGGGCACTTTGGAGGATGCCATCAAGCTGGCGGCGGAGATGGCGGGGATCGAGGGAGAGCCCAAAGTCGTGGAGCCGAGGAGACGGTTCTCGATCCGCGAATTCCTCGAGAGCCGCCTGGGCGGCGCGCTCCCCCGGCTGGATTTTCACACCGGGGTCAGTTTGAAGTATCTGATGGCGTTCTGAACGAGGAGCACTCAGCCCTTAGCGCTCAGCAAACTGGCGGATGCGGTCTCCGAACTGGAAGCTGACCGCTGACCGCTGACGGTCCAAAGAGGAGGCGGAGGCATGACGAAAGCACAGATCATTGAGCGGGTTGCGCAGGAAGTGACGACGCTCACCAAGCGGCAGGCCGAAGTCGTGGTCAACACGATTTTCAACAGCGTCCGCAATTCCCTTCAGAAGGGGGACAAGACCGAGATTCGCGGATTCGGCAGCTTCCGCCTGCGGGCCCGCCGCATGAAGGAGGGGCGCAATCCCAAAACCGGCGCCACGGTCTCCGTGCCGGCCAAAAAAGTCCCGTTCTTCAAGGCCGGCAAGGAACTGAAGGATCTCCTGAACAAGTAAACACGGCGGCTGGAAAGGTTCATGGGCATGGCTGATTCAAACGGATCGACTGCGCAATCCGACATCGTCTGGACGGCGGACGCGCTCCAACGGATGGAGCGGGCGCCGATATTTTTGCGCGGCATGGTCAAACGCCTGGCCGAAAAAAAGGCCCGGGAGTTCGGCTATCCCGAGATCACCGGAGAAATTCTCGACCGGTTCAAGGGCCAGATGATGGGCCGCATGGGCGGCGAGGAGGGGATGGCCGCCGCCGCCGATCAGATGGCGCAGGGCAAGCTGCCCTGGACCGCGGCGGCGCGGGAGCGGCTCCAGGCGGTCCCCGAGTTCATGCGTTCCATGACCCAACAGATCGCCGAAGAACTGGCGAAGGAGGGCGGCCACCTCGAGGTCAACGTCGAATTGTTCGAGCGGGTGGAAGCGCTGGGCGACATCCAGGAACAGGCCGGACCGCCGATGGATTGGAGCGAGGGGGCCAAGGCCAGGCTCCAAGAGAAGATCCGGCAGTCGCCCCCCATCGCCATGGACTTCGTCACCGACATGCTGACGCGGGATACCGAAGACCTGGCCCGCGAGAAGGGTCTCACCCGGATCGACGAGGCTGCGCTCGACCTTCTTTGGGACGCCCCGCAAGCCAAGGTCTCCTGGACCGATGAGGCCTGGAAGCGCCTGCACACCTCGCCGGACTTCGTGCGGAGCGGCATCCGGAAAGCGGCCGAGCGGCGGGCGCGGAAACTGGGGCTGCGCGAGATCGACTCCGACCACCTCACGACGTTCCGCAACGAAGCGATGATGAAGGCCGTCAAGCGCATTCGGAGCTTCGGCTACAAGGAGCTGACCTTCGACGCCTTCGAGACCGCCCTACAGAAGACCAAGCGCCTCAAGGGAAACGATCAGGCCGAGAAGCGCCTGGAAGAAATCCGGGAACACTTTAAGGCCCCGGAGACCAAAAAACCGGAAGGCGGCACGCTGGGGGCGGAGCTGATGGATCGTTTCAGGAAATACCTGAAAGGCGAAGGCTCCCTCTAGGCTGACGCCGACCACGCGGACCGCGTGTCGCCGGAGTCCCGATGAAAACCTCCTGCCTGCTCCTCGCGATCGTTCTGCTGACCGGCTGTGCCACTGCCTTGAAGCGGGAAGGCCGCTGTCTGGCCAGCTTGACCCCCGACTATCTTCACGCCCAAGAAGAACTAGCCTCCCTGGAAGCGTCCTGGCACAGGGCGATGGACCGGCGCGATGCGGCCCTCAACGCCGTTCCCCCCCGCCCCCCATCCAACGCCGTCATCCCATCCTCGATGTCGGCTCTTCCGTTGCCGGCCGCGACCTCGGAAGAGGGCCGAGGGGGGACGCGGCCAAGCCGGCGCCTTTGGGCCGTTCGTCAGGCTCCTCAGGCTCCTGTGGAGCAGGCCCATCCTGACACGTCCACAAGCGAAGCCTACGCAAAGCTTGCCGAAGCCAAGGCCCGTCACAAACCGATGGTGTTCTGGTATGACAAGGTGTACGAGCGGGTGCGAACCCGCATGGATGAAGAAGAGATTCTCTCCGAAGTCCGCATGGTGCTGCTCCCGGGACCCGGCGTGGTGTTCTACCCGCTGATTCGCTGGAACATCCACTCCGTGTTCTGGGACGGCGCAGACCCGGACGCCGAATCAGACCCCGTGACCCATTATTGCGCGGACCGCCTCGCTCACGTCGCAGCCGCACCGGACGACACATCCCGCCACATGGAGTAGACCGCAAGACCGGAGTGGAGACCCAACCGACGGAGAGGACTTGCTCGGGAGGAAACGTCCGTCATGAAAAACGGTGGAGGGACGTCTCTACAGGAGGATGAGAGACGTCAGTTACTTCGGGGCACAACCAAAGTACGCAACCTCCACCGTTTCAATGAACCATGGGGCCGGGCCTCTTTGCAAGGCCCGGTTGGGGAGACTTTGGCGACGGGGTCAGGACCAGGCCGTTCCTTGCCCTCGGCGCACGCGGCGCCTGGCGCAAGAAACAGGGAACTGCGGCGCGCCTCAACGCGCCGCAGTCGGTTTGGGCCAAAACTTGTGTCGGATTTGCGGCAGCTGGACGTTTTCAAAATTCGGGATGTCGTAGAGACATCGATCGATGGTCTCGACTTCTTCCGGCGTCAATTCCAGGACCACGGGCTTTTTCCAAAACTGATCCAGCGCGAAGTAATCGCCGGTTGTCGGTTTTTCGGCGAGCAGCGCTTGCATCTTTTTGAACCCCTCGGTGTCTACTCCGGAAACCCGCCCCTTGTTCTTGTCGATGCACCACTTGAGCACTTCCGCAACCCCGTACATGGTCAATTCGATCTTTTCTTTCCCTGCCATTGGATCCTCCTGACGTTGGGCCTGTATTCTACAGCAGTTGCCCGGCGTTCTTCTAGAGGGAACCTGACGCATTCTTCGCCACGCCATCTTCCGGCCTGTTCCGGATCAGAACCGGAGGGTTTGACCGACCGGACCTGTGGTTGCGAAGCCGGCCAGGCCTTTGTATACTCTTCGACACAAGACAACCTCTTCGAGTCCCTCGCACAGAGGCCTCGGCCCATGACCTCCTGATGCACGACCTTCTCACCATACCTGTGACCCGTGCCGGAACCCTGGCCCTCCGATTCCTCGTGGCGGCAGCCCTGACTGTGGCAGGAGGGTGCATCTCCAAAGATGCCTACGTCCCGCCGGACCTTTTCTATCTCTTTGCCAGCTACCAGGTGGGCAAGAACCCGACCGCCGTCGCAACCGCGGACTTTAACCAAGACGGCTCCACCGATCTGGTGACGACCAACATCGGAAATAGTTCGCTGTCGGTGCTCTTTGGAAACGGGGACGGCACGTTCAAGGAGCAGGTCCAGATCGATGCGGCCAGGGAACCCCGCGCCCTGGCCCTCGACGACTACAATGGGGACGGCCGCATGGACTTGGCCGTGGCCTGCTCCGGCAGCGATCAAGTCGCCATTTTCTTCGGCCTTGCGAACGGGACCTTCGGCGTGGGACAGCGGTATGCCGTACACAAAATTCCGGTCTCCATTGCCAGCGGCGACTTCAACGGGGATCGCAAGCCGGACTTGGCCGTCGCGCTCCGTAACGACAAAGTCAAAATCCTCCTGGGGAACGGCGATGGGTCCTTCACGGAAGGGGCGCTGTACGAATACGGCGACACCCCAACCTCGATCGCGGTGGCCGACTTGAATCAAGACGGCAGGCCGGACCTCGCGGTGGCCAACGGAGGCCCCATGAGCAGCGCCGTTTCGATCTGGCTTGGAAACGGAGACGGCACCTTCCGCACCCCGACGGATTATCGAACCGGCAAACGGCCCTTGGTCGTGACCTTCGCCGACTTCAACAACGACCAGCGGACCGATCTCTTGGTCATGAACGGCGAGATGGATACGTTCACCACCTTTCTGGGAAACGGCGACGGAACCTTCCAAGAGGGCAAAGAATCCGGGGCCGATGCAGGTCCGGTGTACGGGCTGGCGAAAGACTTTAACGACGACCGTTGGGCGGACGTGGCGATCGCCAACGTCCAGTCCGGCAACCTGTCCATCCTCTTCGGACGAGGAGACGGCACGTTCCAATACCCGCCCATGAACTACAAGACGAAGGGCGGCCCCTTTGCGATCGCCACCCTCGGATTCACGGCCAAGCAGGAGGGAGAGCCAGGATTGGCCATCGTCAACAACGGCGCCGGCAGCGTGTCCATTTTCCTCCACCGTGGGCTGAAGGGGCACAGCCGGGCCCCAACGCCGGCACCTTCGTAAGCGCGTCCCTCCTCGTCGAAGCCGCACTCGCGGTTCAGCCTCGTGCCGCAGACTGTCGCTGCGCCGTTCCTCGCTCTTCCTTGACACCCCTTGGTTGCTGCGTTAGATTGGCCAAGAAGACCTCAGTGCCAACCGTGCGACGACATTGTCCGGATGGGGTCGGGATGGGACATCGTGAGAACATTCTTTTGGTGGTTCGGAATGGGCGCGCTCATGACCCTCTCGGTCCTCATGGTGCAAGGAGGCGTGCGCGACTTGCTGTACGAGACGCATCCCAGCGGAAGCGGCAGCGCCTTGTTGAGTTTCGCCACCACGATCTTCGGCGGAGGCCTGTTGGCGGGCTGTCTCGCCTTGGTCATGACCCGTCTCCGGTGACGCTCGACATTCGGCTTGACAGGATGCGGGCCAACACGGTAGAAGCACGACGCTTCCGCATCAACGCGATGGACGACGCCGTATCCCGGGTGCAAGCGGACATGGCCCCAACTGGATGGAGCGATGCATTGTCTCAAGTGCAAAGGGTTCATGATGGTCGAGCGTCAGTACACGCTGGCCGACCGCCGGCTGTACGCGCGCTGCCTGAACTGCGGATTTTGGCTGGACCTGGCGGACCTCTTGCGGTTTTTTCACAAAGTCATCGACAGCGGGGCTCGTGGCTCCAAGGCTCGTGAGACCCTCACGCTCTAATCCGCATCCGATTCGGCGCCTCCGGTGGCGGCCGTTGCCCGTTTTTGCGGCTGCCCTGTTGGCCGTGCTGTTGAATGCGCCGCTGTCGGGGGCCGCGTCCAAGCCCACCCTGGTTTCATCCCCCGCGACTTCCCCCGTCAGTTTCCTCGAACGGTCTCGGTCCTTCAGGCTGTCTCACGGACATTCTCCGGCAGCCCACGGCATTCTGCTCAAAGACCTCACGTCGGGAAAAACGCTGTACGAGTACGAGTCCGACCGCAGGCTCTCCCCGGCCAGCTTGACCAAAATCATGACCGCCCTGGTCATCCTGGAATATGGACAACTCCAAGACCACGTCACCGTGAGCCGCAAGGCCGCCGCCGCCCCAAGGACCCACCTGCGACTGCGAGCCGGACAGGTGTTTCGCCTTGAGGACCTCTTGAAGGCCATGCTGATCACGTCCGCCAATGATGCCTGTCTGGCGGCCATCGAACACGTGGCAGGGTCTGAGGAGCAGTTCGTCGATCTGATGAACGCGAAGGTGCGCACCCTCGGTCTGTCGGATACTCATTTCAGCAACGGCTGCGGCTTTGACGCCCCCGATCACTACGCCACGGCGAACGATTTGGCCAAGTTGAGCGAGATCGCCCTTCAAAACCCGATCTTCAGGGCCTTGGTGCGGGAAGAAATCGAGGTCATCAGCGCCGTCAATGTGAACCGCTCGTTCCTGCTCAAAACCACCAACCGGTTGCTTGGCCGGCTACCAGGCGTCGAGGGCGTCAAAACAGGGTTCACCTCCCGGGCCGGGCGCTGCCTCATCGCCAAGGTCTCCCAGGACGGCAAAGAGCTGCTGCTGGTCCTGCTCCATGCCAACCGACGCTGGAACACGGCCACCAGCCTCATCAATTACGGTCTTCAATCGGTTGAAGAACCGGTCGCCAGCCTAAGATAGAATTATCGGAGAGGAGGGGCGGTAGGCCGACACGAAGACGCGCGCGGCCGGCCCCTAGTGCGGAAGCTCGAACTCGATGTTCACGTCCTTGCCGAGGTAGTTGACCAGGACCCCCTGCTTCTCGTAATTCAACAACGCGCCCATCACGTTCTCGTCCCCATAATCCTCTTTGCCCAGGAGCTTGCGAATATCGTCCGGGCTCTCACTGTTGAGAACGTTCCGAAAGATCCCCCGCACCTTGTAGGCAAAGCGGTTATTGATGAAGATCAAATTGACCTTCCCGTCCATCAAGCGTACGCCGGCCATCGGCCCGGTGGGTTTGCGCTGGTCCAGCAGCAGAATAAAAGTCGCCTCCTGTTCCGCCTTGACTCCGGGAATCTTTTCATTGACCAGGATGTCCACCGCTTTGCTTTCAGGATCGCCCAGCTTCACGCCGAAGAGGGAGACCTCCGAACTCTTGATCTGTTTGGGATCCATCACGTCGTTCTTGCTGAGTTCGTAGGGTTCGGCCCCAGCAATTTCCACGATCCCAACCAGAATCGAGAATCCCACCGAGGCCAGCAAGATCGGCCACTGTCTGACGTTCATCACTTCCTCCTTGACGCCTCTGCCGGCAGAACGCGCAGGCCGTTTTCCACGCCCTATGGCACCTTAAATGCCGAAGAAAAGTTCGCGCATTGTAGCCGACGAGGACTGAACTTGCAAGGCAACCAAGGCCGAACATCCGGCAGGCCCACCGCCCACCGAGCGCATTAACTGACCGCGCGGACACGGGGCCGACCCGTGGGGCTCGCTTCCTTATCCAACTCAAGGAAGGTCGTCCGACACAAGCGAATGAATTCTTGCGCCGCGCGACCCAGGTGGCGGCCGGCCAGGTAGGCCAACACCACCGGATGCTTGGGCACCGGATCATGGAGACGAATCACCCGCAGCGCCTGGCCACGCAGACGCTGCCGCACATAGAATTCCGGCAGGATGCTCAAGCCGGCCCCGTGCCTGACCGCCTCCAGAATGCCTTCCGGTGCGGTCATTTCGACGGACACCTGGGGCTTGACCCCTGCCCGGGCACATTCCGCCTCAACCATTTTGCGCAGGCAGTAATCAACGGGCATCAACACCAAGGGAAACTTGGCTAACTCTTCCATCCGCATCCGAGAAACAGCCGGCCGAAAGTCTGCGGGAGCGACGAGGACCAGTGTTTCATCAAACAAATGAACCGTGGCAAGTCGATCTTCGTTCGGAGGAAGCAAACAGAGGCCCAAGTCTCGCCGGTGAGCCAACAGGTCTGCGACGATGTCGGAGGACGGCTGAGCATGAACCTGGAGATGGACGTTGGGAAACCGGCCTCGGAACCGACAGACCAGCGGGGGGATGAGGTAGGAATTGACGGTGGACAGCGCCCCGACGATCAGTCGGCCACGCTCCGCTCCTTTCAACTCCTGGATCGCCTGCACACCTTGTTCGAGATCATCGAGGACGCGCACGGCGTGCTCGCGAAGGATCTCCCCGGCTTCCGTTAACGCGACGCGTCGCCCCATCCGGTCGAAGAGAGGCAGGCCGACCTCCTCTTCCAGCGCCGCAATCTGAACCGACAAGGAGGGTTGCGACACATGGATTATTTCAGCGGCTCGCGTGAAGTTTTCCTGCTTGGCCACTGCCAGGAAGTACCGTAGCTGGCGCATTTCCATCGCGATCCCCCCTTGCTTCTAATTTGACATAGTATAAACGTATCGATTTTATAAAAACAATATATTTGCTCTATCGATAGTATGGCGGGTACCATCACGTCGTCAACCGCAAAGCGTTCACCAACAAAGGAGGGTTGCACGGTGAAACAACAAGGCAGAGTCCTCGTCATCGGGGCCATGGCCGGTCTTTTCCTGGGAGCGATCGGCTGTTCCGGTCTGGAACCCACGGGAGGCGTGTCATCAACGTCGCTTTACGACCGGCTGGGCGGCAAGCCGGCCATCACAGCCGTGGTGGACCAATTCGTCGCCAACGTAGCCCAAGATGCCAGGATCAACGGGCGCTTCTCGACGACGGATATTCCAAGGCTGAAAACGCACCTGGTCGACCAAGTCTGCATGGCCTCCGGCGGCCCCTGCGCCTATACGGGCGGGGATATGAAGACAACCCACGCCGGCATGAGGATCTCTACCGCGGATTTTACCGCGTTGGTGGAAGACCTCGTAAGCGCGCTCGATAGGTTCAAGGTCCCGGAACGGGAACAGGGGGAGCTGTTGGGGCTGCTGGGCCCCATGCAAAAGGACATCGTCGAATTGCCGTGACGCAACACTTTGTCGTCTACAGCGATTTCAACTGTCCCTTCTGTTACGCCCTCAACGAACGCCTAGGAGCAGGGGGAAACGGGGAGGGGGCGGCCTGGCGGGGCGTCCAACACGCCCCCCACCTTCCCGTCCCCGTGGCGTCCTGGCGCAACGATATGGCGGAGGACTTGGAGTTTGAGGTCCAGTCTGTCCAGAGACTGGCCCCCGAACTCCCGATCATGGTCCCGGCTGGAAAACCGAATACCGCTCGGGCCATAAGGGCCACGGCCTTGGCGTATAGTTTGGATCCGCAACGCGCATCTTCGTTCAAGGACCTGCTCTATCGGGCCTTGTGGTGCGAAGGCGCCGATCTCTCCGATTCCGCCACCCTCGTTGATTTGGCTGCAAGGGTCGGATTCGGACCGCTAGCGTTCTCGGCCTTGGATGGTCGTCAAATCTCCGCCGTCGTTGCACGGTGGCAGCAAGACTGGGAGCAAACCCGCGTCGGCGCGGTGCCGGCACTGATTCGATCTGACGGCAAGCAGCTCGTGGGACTTGTGGGAGAAGGCCGGCTTCGGGCCTTCCTCAAGCCCGATAACCCGGTCCATCATGGATGAAGAAGGCCCCGTTTACAGCGGGTGAGCTGCGAGTAGATGTAGGCCCAACGTCCGCAACCGTTCGAAGTACGCTCCCGCTTCCTCAGGAAGAGTGGGCAAAAGACCGTTGAGATCCTCCAGGCAACTTTTCAGAATCTCGACGCGTTGTGGGTCGAGCCCTTCCGTGGATTCCAGGTAGTACGTGACACAGCCGCTGATCACGGTGTCCAGCGTCATCAGCGCGCCTTCGTTGGGGTCCGAGAATCTGGGCCAGTCCGAGTCACGATGGATCTGCCAGAGGGAGAGGACCTCGCTCACGGCGTGCCCCGCAGCGTATCGATCGCCAACAATGTGGCCAGGACAATCAGCACCGTTCCGGACAGCCGATGGACCCAGAGCGGGATGCGGCCCCACCGGCCAAGCAGGCGCTCGCGCAACCGCGGCGAGGCGCCGAGCAGAATCATGCCCTTGATGACCATCAGCGCACCAACGGAGACCCAGAGCCAATGGCCTTCCTGCGTGGACGATCCCACCAGCAAGACCAGCCCGCCCAGGATCATCCCCTGCGTCAGCAGAAACCGAGGGAGGGGATCCGTCAGGACCCTTCCGATCCGGGCGCGCCACCGGGCCGGCAGGGTGATCATCGTCACGCCCATGGCCAGCCAAGTCAGGGCAACCAGTCCGAACAGCGGCAACGTCAGCATGGCGTCACTGGACTCCCAACCAGCCCAAGGCATTCAACAAGAGAAGGGCCAAGGTACAGAGTCCGAGCCCCCAAAACCGGTAGTCAACATCCTCTCGGTGCAAGCACCAGGTCAACGCCCCGGTTTTCCACTCCTGGGGTCCGACGGCCAGGAACAACCCCTTGACGACCATGGCCGTACCGGTGACCGTCCAGAGGAGTTCGTAGTGAAGCCCCCGGGAACCGAGGAGCAGGATGATGCCCAGGCAGATGGCCACGCCCTCCCAGCGCAGCATGGCCGAAGACAGGTCCAGCACTTCCCGGACGCGGGCGATCACCTGGCGAGGCGCGACCAGCAGCGCCAGCCCATCGGCCATCCAGATCCCGGCAATCGCCGCTAAGAGGTACTTCATCGTTTCCATTCGTCGTAGCGCCCCTTCGGCCTGAGGCCGAAGGGGACCCGGACAGAATCCACAGGCTAGGGATATAACCCGCGAGCCAGGTGCGCCTGGGCCACCTTGTCGATCCCGCTCATCAGCGCCGCCATCCGCATCGAGACCTGCCGCGTCGTCGCAAACTGGAGCGTCCGATGAAAGGCCTCGGTAATAATTTCGTGCAGCCGATCACGAATGTCCTGTTCCTTCCAGAAAAATCGCTGCACATCCTGGACCCATTCGAAGTAGGATACGATCACCCCGCCGGAATTGGCCAGGATATCCGGAATAATGAAGACGCCGTTGGCGATCAAAATCCGATCCGCCTCCAGAGTCGTCGGGCCGTTGGCGCCCTCCGCCAAAATTCTGCACCGGACTTTGGCGGCATTATGTTGCGTGATCTGTTCCGAAAGAGCTGCCGGGACCAGGACCGTGCAGTCCAGCCCCAGTAACTCCTCGTTGGTGACGGCCTCCCCCATCTTGATGTCGCAAAGCGACTGACGACCGGCTGAGCGGTACCGGGTCAACAAGTCCGGAATGTCCAACCCCTTCGGGTTATAGAGTCCGCCCGTTTTATCGCTGACCGCGATGACCTTGGCCCCGGCCTCTTGCATGATCCGAGCGGTGTGCGACCCGACATTGCCGAATCCCTGCACCGCCACCGTGGCCCCGCGAACGTCCATGCCGAGGTGCTGCATGGCCTCCAAGGTCACATCGACCACGCCCCGTCCCGTCGCCTCTTCGCGCCCGAGGCTGCCGCCGATCGACAGCGGCTTGCCCGTCACCACTCCGGGCACGGCAAAGCCCATCTGTTGGCTATAGGTGTCCATGATCCAGGCCATAACCTGCGCATCGGTGCCGACGTCCGGAGCCGGCACGTCCTTGTCCGGGCCGATGAGCGGGAAAATCTCCGCCGCATAGCGACGGGTCAGCCGCTGAAGTTCCCCGCGCGACAACTGTTCCGGCGCCACCTGGACCCCGCCCTTCGCCCCGCCATAGGGCAGGCCGGCCAGCGCGCATTTCCACGTCATCCACATGGCCAGCGCGGCCACCTCGCCGAGGTTGACGTCGGGATGGTAGCGAATCCCTCCCTTGGACGGGCCTCGCGACGAGTCGTGCTTCACACGGTAGCCCGTGAAGACCTTGACGGTGCCGTCGTCCATCCGCACCGGCACGCTCACGATGAGCGACCGCTCCGGCAAGGTCAGCCGCTCCCGCAGATTCGGATCCAGCTTCATCTGCTCGGCGGCTTGGTCGAACTGCGCCACCGCCAACCGAAACGTGTGATTGTCCAGCTCGTTCACGCTCGTTCCCCTCCGTGTTCCAGACTCACCATCGAACGACGACGCTCCCTCTCACCGGCAACGCCGGCCACCGGGCCCTCGTCGGAGAAATCCGCGGCCGGTTCCGCGGCGCAGTCGACCTCCGTGATCCAATTGAGCCCGAAGACCTCGGCAAAATGATCCGCAATCCTCTGACGGACCAGCGCCACATCGACCGACTGACCGAGGAGTTCGGCCATGGATGTCACGCGACAGCCGGCGATGCCACAGGGAACGATCCGCTGGAACGGCGCCAGATCGACGGTCGCGTTCAGGGCAAAGCCATGCATCGTGACGCCTCGGGCAATCCGCACGCCCAGGGCCGCGATCTTCGCCGGCTCCGGTCCGACCCAGACGCCGGGCAACCGCTCCACCCGCCGTCCCGCAATGTCCCAGTCCGCCAAGGTCCTCATCAACACTTCTTCCAGCAACCGCACATAGGCTTTCGGTCCCGGACAAAAGTTCCTGAGACGAAGAATCGGGTAGCCGACGACTTGACCGGGACCGTGATAGGTCACGGACCCTCCGCGCTCCACGCGGTAGAGGGAATACCCGGACTCGCGCAGGCCTTGCTCATCGCCCCAATGAGCCGCACCGCCGCTTCGCCCGACCGTAAAGACCGGCTCATGCTCCAAGAGGAGCAACGTATCGGGGCGACACCCCGTGATGCGCTCTTCGACCAGACGGCGTTGAAGGTCCCAGGCCGACGCGTAGTCGAGTCGATCATGGGTCACGAGGATGCCTGGGCTGGTCATCTCGCCCTTTTTAACGGCACGGTGAACTGGCCGTTCCTGCCGTAGACGGTGAGCTGCGCCGGGGCCTGCTCGCCGGAACGCAGAAAGGCGTGCCAAAAATCCCCGATGTTGTAGAGTTGGCTGTCGTCGATGGCTGTAATGACATCGCCGACCTGAAGCCCGGCTTCAGCCGCCAACCGAGCCGGTTCAACCTGCAGCACCGCGACCCCCCGGTCCACCTCCAGGTTGAAGCTGGCGGCGAGGCTGGGCGTCACCGTCGCCGGGACAAACCCGATATCGGGCCGCAGGACCGTCCCGCGCTCCAAGAGGGATTGAATGTTGGGCGAGACGGCATCGATGGAAATCGCGTAACTGATCGCCTGCGCCGAGGGGGCGACGGCGGCATTGATCCCCACCACACGCCCGGACAAATCGACCAAGGGGCCTCCGCTGTTGCCCGGATTGATGGCCGCATCGGTCTGGATCAGGTCATACAGCGTTTCCCCGTTCGGAGCCAGAATCGACCGGTCCAGGGCGCTGACCACGCCCACCGTCACCGTGGACCCTCCCTTCAAGGCGAAGGGATTGCCGATCGCGACCACGGTCTCGCCGATCTGGAGTTTCGAGGACTCGCCGAAGCGGGCGGCGACAAGGTCCTTGGCGGAAATCTTGATCACGGCCAAGTCCAGCAGGAAATCTCGGCCCATCACACGCCCCGGCGTCAACCGCCCGGTCGGAAGCCCCACGACGACGCTTTTGACCCCCTCGACCAAATGGTTGTTGGTGAGGACATAGCCCCGTTCATCGATGATCAGCCCCGATCCGGACCCTGGCTGAGAGGGGTGCTGAACGGCCGAAGGCGGCACGCCCCGCGTCATGATCGTGACCACCGAGGGCCGCACCGCCGCCACCACCTCAGGAATTGTCATCTCCTTCTGCTTCACGGAGGCGACGCCGTTGTCGGACAAGGCTCGCTCGGCGACCCCTCCCGCCAAGCTGAGGGCTACGACCGCAAGTCCCATGGCCCAGATTGTCTTGCGCAAGCTCATTCCGTCCCTTCTTGCTCGCCGCCCTCGCACACCTCGCCTCCGCAAACGTCCCCATTGTCTCCCAATTGACGTTTAGTCTCAAGCTCCTTCGCGCGCTGGAAATAAAACGGGCGAGACTTGCGCCTCGCCCGTGACTGCCCCCGACCGTGATTCTTGTCTGTACTTACTTGATCGATTCAAACATCTGCTTGATTTCCGGCGTCTTCAACTTCTTGATCGCCTTGGCCTCAATCTGGCGGATCCGCTCCCGCGTCACCGAGAGGCTCTGCCCGACCTGTTCGAGCGTGCAGGGCTCGTCCTGCCCGATCCCGAACCGCAATCGGATCACCGTTTGCTCGCGGGGCGTCAGCGTGCCCAGGATGCGATCCAACTCGCGCGTCAGCTCGGTGCGATGGACACGCGAGTCCGGGGTGACCGCCTGGCGATCCGCGATCAATTCGCCGAACAACGTTTGCCCGTCCCCGATCGGATTTTCCAGGGAGACCGGCTCCTGAAAGACCTGCATCGTTTCCTGGATTTTTTCGGGACGGGTCCGCAGCGCCTGCCCGACCTCTTCGAGGCGAGCTTCCCGGCCAAGTTGCTGGACCAGCCGCCGCGACGTCCGCACGATCCGATGCGACGCCTCCGTCATGTGCACGGGAATCCTGATGGTGCGGGATTGATCGGCCAGCGCCCGCGTGATCCCTTGGCGAACCCACCAAGTCGCGTAGGTGCTGAACTTGAACCCCTTGCGATGTTGGTAGCGCTCCGCCGCCTTCATGAGCCCGATATTGCCTTCCTGAACCAGATCCAGCAGGCCGAGCCCCCGGCCGTTGTAATGCTTGGCGATGTCCACGACCAGACGGAGATTGCACCGGACCATCTCATCCTTGCCGTTTTCCAACACAGCGCGGGATTCGCGAAGCCGCCGATGACACAGCATCAATCGCTTCACCCTGAGCGTGGCGGTCTTGCCGGGTCCCTTCACCTCCGCGATCAGCGTGCGCAGGGCGGCTTCCGCTTGGTTGAGGACGATGGCGGAGAGGCCGCTCAAGCCACGAATCTCGCGCAGGGCGCCGATCGCTTCCAGCAGAGCCTCGCTCTTCTTCGCCTGGCCGACGATCTCAACCGCTTCCTTCAAGGCCGCCCGAATGCCTCGGCTCCCCTGGTCAATCCGCTTGGCCAGCGCCAACTCCTCAGCCCGATTCAGGAGGGGTCGCTGCCCGAACGAGCGGAAGTAGAGCGACTCCAACGCCATGGAGACATCTTCCTTGGGGACGGCGGCTTGTTCTGCCTCGCCTTCCGCGGCACCGGCTTTGATCGCATCGCGCTCCATCACTTCCAGAAGATCGCTGGCTTCGGCATCGTCAGCCTCAAGCTCCAAGGCCTCCGGCTGTTCGGTGGTTTCCTCCAGATTCTCTTCGATGAGGGTATCTTTTCTCATGGTCTTGGCCTCTTTTATTACGACTGCCCGAACGATTTCGTTGACATCTATTAGATAGAGAGAGAACCGGCCTAAAGGATTCGCCTGCCCTCGCTAAAATAGACACATCTTTCCAGTGTCTTGCAGAATAGGGCACACCCTAAAACCGGAAATTTCATGGTCACGGGAGAGAAGGTAAGTCCGATAGGGAAGAAATCAAGCCAGTTTCTTATGGTCCGTTAGATGACCCGCATGACCGTTCGCGTAGGTTGCGGCTCAAAGAGCCGGAGCCCAACATCGGCCAGACCTTGGTTGAAATGCCACACCCATTCTCCTAGAATGCCCGCTATGAAACAATTACACAACGGCGAGCGCATCCATCTGGTTGATAACAAGGCCCGGCAATACGCCCTGACGCTGAAGGCCGGAGAAATCTTCCAATACAGCGGCGAGACGATCCCCCACGACGAACTGATCGGCAAGGCCGATGGCTCCGTGGTGACGCTGTCGCGCGGCAAACGCATGCTGGCCCTCCGCCCCACCTTGGGCGAATACGTGCTGAAGATGCCGCGGGGCGCCCAGGTCATCTACCCGAAGGACCTGGCGATGATCACGATCTGGGCGGATGTCTACCCCGGCGCCCGAGTCTTTGAAGCCGGGACCGGTTCGGGGGGTCTGACCATGGCCTTGCTCCGGGCCGTGGGAGATCGCGGCTCGGTGGTCAGCTATGAGGCGCGCGAAGACTTCGCCAAAACCGCCATGAAGAACATCGAACGATATCTCGGGCCGGTGCCCAATTTGACGGCGCGCCAGCAAGACGCCTCCGAGGGGATTGAACCGGAGGAGGAAGCCGGGGGATTCGACCGGGTCGTGCTCGATCTGCCGGAGCCCTGGCGGATCGTCCCCCACGCCGCGCGCGCCCTCCGATCCGGCGGCCTGTACCTGAGCTTCGTGCCGACAGTCCCGCAAGTCATGCAGACGGTGGAAGCGCTGGAACGCGCCACGGTGTTCGGCATGATCGAAACCTTCGAAACCCTGCTGCGGACCTGGAATATCAAGGGACGGAGCGTAAGGCCGGACCACCGGATGGTGGCCCACTCCGGCTTCATCACCGTCGCCAGGAAAGTCGAGCCGGGATTGCTGGCCGCCAGAGCGGCCGAGGTTGAAGCGGCGCCGGGCCACGATTCCGATGCCGAGGAACAAGACGAGGAGAACGCGGCATGACGCGCCTGGACGGCAAGGTGGCCTTGATCACGGGCGGAGGGATCGGAATCGGCGCCGCGGTCGCGAAGCTGTTTGCCAAGGAAGGCGCGGCGGTCCTCATCACCGGCCGTCGAAAAGATCTCCTGGAGCGCGTGGTCGGCGAGATCGAGCGGGACGGAGGCCGTGCCCTGGCCGTCGCCGGCAGCGTGGCGGACGAGGCCCACGCGCGAGGGGCCGTCGCACAGGCCGTCCGAACCTTCGGCAAACTGACCGTGCTGATCAACAACGCCGGGATCGGCTCCTTCGGCAAACCGCTCCATGAAATCGACGATGCCACCTGGAACGACTTGTTCGCCACCAATCTCACCGGCGCTTTCCGGATGACCCGGGCGGCCGTTCCCGAGATGCTCAAAGCGGGGGGAGGCGCGATCGTGAACGTCTCCTCGATCGCCGCCCTCGTCGGCATTCCCATGACCGCCGCCTACAGCGCCACCAAGGGCGGCCTGGACGCGCTCACCCGATGCACCGCCCTCGACTACGCCAAGCAGGGCATCCGCTGCAACTCCGTGAACCCCGGACTGGTGGACACCCCGATGGCCGCGCCGCTCATCAACGATCAGGAACGGCTGGCCCAGGTCATCGCCGCCTATCCCCTCGGGCGTCCTGGCACATCGGAGGAAGTAGCCAAGCTCATTTTGTACCTGGCCTCAGACGAATCCTCCTGGGTTACCGGCGGCATCTTTCCCATCGACGGCGGCATGACGGCACAGTAGGAGGATGCTGAAAAGTGGGATTCAATCCAAATAATTTTCTGATCATCCGCAGCTCTTTCGTGCCGGATGACCTGCGGAAGACAAGAGAGATTGTCTGCCTTTGCGCTTTGGATGCAATGAGATCGAGCGCATTTTCAGCGAACCCAGAATAGTTACGGCTCAAGAAATCCCCGCTTAAAAGGGAGGGTGCCGTCATGCTCTGTAATCCTCGAACGCTACGGCACACGAGCATCGCGCTGGTTATGCTCGTTTTGTCCATCTGCCTGGCCAGCGAAAACACAGCCATTGCCCAAGGGGGCACGGACTTTCCTGGGATAGTCCTCATGGTGGACCCAGCGGCCGGCAAACTCGCTGTGAAGAAGGACGCAGGAGGCACCAGGTTCACTTTCGCGGTAAACGACAAAACCCAGTTTGACGGGCCCGGCCTCAAGAGCCTCAAGGATGTCAAAAAGGGCGACAATGTTACGGTCAACTATCAGGTGATCGGCAGCCAATACCTTGCCGTAAAGGTGACGAAGAAGTGATGGAGATCAACACCCAGACTCAGTTGTGCGGGCTGCTCGGCAATCCGGTCGAGCATTCCCTCTCACCGGCCATCCACAACGCGGCGTTCCAAAAGCTGGGGCTGAACTTCGTCTATCTCGCATTCAAGGTGGAAGATTTGGAAGGGGCCATCCGGGGCATCAGGGCCCTGGGCAATCTGCGCGGCTTCAGCGTCACGATCCCGCACAAGGTGGCCGTTATCCCCTACTTGGACGAGGTGGAGCCCACAGCCGGACTCATCGGTTCGGTCAACACCATCGTCGTGAACAAGGGGAAGCTGACCGGCTACAACACCGACGCCTCGGGAGCGCTCCGAGCCTTGGAACATGCCGGGACTTCACTGCGGGGCGAGCCGGTCTTATTGCTGGGGTCCGGGGGAGCCGCGCGGGCCATTGCCTTTGCCTTGGCCATGGAAGGCAAGATCGGCAAGCTCACGATCTTGGGCGTGGATGAGAAGGAACGGCAAGGCTTGGCCAAGGACCTACAAGCACGGACCCCGCTCAAGGTGGAAGAAGGTCCCATCGCGGAAGACACGCTCCGCCGCGGCATCGCGGCGAGCCGCATCCTGCTCCATTGCACGCCGCTCGGCATGTACCCCAAGGTCCAGGACACCTCTGTGCCGGCCGCCTTGTTGGCCCCGCACCTGACGGTCATGGACATTGTCTACAATCCGCTTGAGACGCGACTCCTGCGGGAAGCCAAGACCGTCGGCTGCCGGATTATTCCCGGGGTGGACATGTTCCTTTACCAAGCGATCGCTCAATTTGAACTGTGGACCGGACAAACCGCCCCCTCCGACGTCATGCGGGCCGTCCTGGTCGCCCGATTCACATGAACATCGTTCTGATCGGCTATCGGGGAACCGGCAAGAGCAGCGTGGGCAAGATTCTCGCGGAACGGTTGCAGCGGGAGCTGATCTCCACCGACGCCGAAGTCGTCCAACGGGCTCGTCTCTCAATCCCCGATCTCGTGCAGCGATTCGGCTGGGAGCATTTCAGAGACCTGGAGTCCGACGTGTGCCGGGACCTGGCCGGCAGGGACAGGCTGGTCATCGACACGGGCGGCGGGGCGATCCTGCGGCCCCAGAACGTGGCCGCCCTCAAGACCAGTGGGATCCTGTTCTGGCTCACCGCAGCAGTGCCGACCATCATCGAGCGGATCGGGGGGGACAGCCAGCGTCCTTCCCTGACCGGCACGAAGTCCTTCACGGACGAAGTCGAAGACGTTCTCAAAGAGCGCCGGCCCAAATACCAGGCCGCAGCGGACCACGTCATCGCAACGGACGGGCGGTCCCCGGCCCAAGTGGCCGAGGCCATCCTGGCCAAGCTGTGAGCCGGCCGGGCGGTTGATCTCGATATAGCTCCATGCTATGTTATTTTCGCTCTCCGTCGCTGCGGGGCCGAGCGAGGACGAGCCGAGTGACGGGGCCCTGCCCCAGACGTTGCCTTGCGAAGAGGAAGCCGGCCGGAAAGCGTGAGTGACCTGATGGTGCCGCCAGGGCACGCCGTGGCATCTCTCCTTACTCCCTCCTGTCCCTCTCCCCAACGCAATGTCGTCAGCCGTGCAAGGAGGTAGCCGTGGGGACCAAATTGTATGTGGGCAGTCTTCCTTATTCGACGACCGAGCAACAGTTGAACGAGCTGTTCGCGCCGTACGGAACGGTGCAGTCCGCGAAGGTGATCTCGGACCGGTACACCGGTCAGTCCCGTGGCTTCGGTTTCGTCGAAATGGCAACCGGTGAAGAGGCGCAGAAGGCCATTGCCGCGCTGAACGGCACGGCGCTCGGCGGGCGGACCCTCGTCGTCAACGAAGCCCGTCCGCAGGAAAAACGGTCCTTCAGCGGAGGGGGAGGGAGCGGGGGCGGCGAGCAACGGGATCGTCGGTAGCCATGGCGCCGGCCCGCTGACGGCCAGGCAGGATCGGACGGTTCGTGCGAAGGAGGCTGCGGCACACACGGCAGCCTCCTTTTTTATTGTCCACATCCCCCGCACCTTGACAAGCCCGCAACGGCAATGCTTGTAATAGCTCCAGGCGCCACTAGCTCAATGGATAGAGCATCGGACTTCGGATCCGAGGGTTGGGGGTTCAAGTCCCTCGTGGCGCACCACCTTCCTCCAGCCACTTCCGCGCAGGACCCCTTTCTCCCTTCCTCGACGAGGGAAGGTCTGGGCCGGGACAATCCTCTTCATTACGATTGGGGGCCAAGATCATCTCAGGCCTCAGTAATTGCGCTCTCCGTATGGCAGGAAATGGGCAGCGCTCTGGCTAAAAGAATACGTGCAGGATGACTGGGTTTGTTCTATTCTCGATCAACTGGTAATTCGTCTCAGCAGGTGGGGAAGGCGTCCATCATTCTTGACCCTGATTTCCCTTCCTTTGCTCTTGCATATACTTCACGCGATCTTCTTCTTTGGGAACGTAGTATCGCATTTGCAAAACCATGAGACCTCCGAAAGTATCCAAGATGGTTTTGAAGTAGGAGAGACTCTCTATTATCAGCACAGCAATAACGAGTGCAACTGCCATGGCTTTGATCGCACTATACCGATGATGTTTTTTTAAGTGTCTCCTACCCCTCGGATATCGCGATCGACGATCGACCTTCTGCCCTTGTCCGGATTTGTCCATCCCGAGTGTCCTGCGGCCGTTGTCGTGATCAACGTGATCAAGTGGCATGGTCTTCCCTAGACCTATCTGCCCTGCCTCATGCAGCAGGCGAATCTCGGTCCTCTCCCACCAGCATCGGCATGGACCGTCGACTAGCCCTTCAGAGGATTCTACCGTCCAAGAGCCTGTCAGGGGGGCACGACAATGAGGATGCAGTTTAATGAAAAATAGCTACTTGTCAACAAGTAATCAGTGCCGGCCTGGACGCAGGGGGCAAGACACCGTGCCTGCCCGTCGCGCTGCATAGCCTATCAACGCTCCCCAACCGACGTGTCTGTCGAAAGGTTGTCTATGGAGTCGAATCCGACCGTCGCAAGTCCAAGTGCCCACCAATGGCAACACCTCCTTGAACGGCTGACTTCCTAGGAACGAGCCATCTTGTCGTGCTACCATGCGTGAGCCGGAGCGATCTGAACGAAAACCGATGGTTCGTTGTCGCGGGGGAGACACCGATGCTTGACCTGGTGGTTCTTGCCACAACTTTGTGGGTCTGTCCCGGAGACGTCTACTCGAACGAGCCCCGCGAAGGCTGCCGGCCCTTTCACGAATCGAACCAAGAGGGGTTCAGCACCGTCCCGGAACCGAAACCGGACCCCGCCGACAATGCTTCATCCCCCTCACGGCCGTCCAACAGTCTGCCTGAGCAGAGGCAGGAGATCCCCGCCGCATCGTCCAGAGAATGCGCGCTCTACGAAGAATGGCTCACGCTCAATTTGAAAACCGACAGCATCGGCGCGCACGACATGTCGACGGATGAATTCGAGCGCTGGAGCAACCTGAAGCAGATGTTCTCGGTCACAGCTCCACCGATGTGCTCCTCCAGGCCGAACCGGTAACGTCCGCCGTTGTCTCCGCTTCCCGGAATGATCGAGTTCCGGGGGGCAGAACCGGCCAGCCCCGGCGCCTATTGTATTCGTGGCGGCTGTGTGTTAAGGTTCCTTCGTGTTTCATCGCGGTCGGGCCGGACGGTGGAGCACGCAACTGAATCTGGCCCGAGAACCGATATTGACTTGCGGTAGGAACCTGAACGGAACGCTTGTCCTGAACGCTGCTCGATTCAACGCACCGTCCCGGCTCTCATTCCCCCTCTCTTCCGTCACCTTCAAGACAATGTCTCATCAGTAGAGGAGGTACCATGAGTACCAAGTTGTATGTGGGCGGTCTGCCCTATTCCACCACCGAGGCGGAGCTGAACGAACTCTTTGCCAAAGAGGGCGCCGTCGAGTCGGCCCGAGTGATTACGGACAAGTTCACCGGCCAGTCCCGGGGGTTCGGATTTGTCGAAATGTCCTCCGGCGAAGAAGCCCAGCGGGCCATCGCGTCGTTGAACGGCACGCAGTTGGGCGGACGAGCGCTCACCGTGAACGAAGCCAAGCCGCAGGGAAAAAACGGCGGCGGGCGGTTCGGCGGCGGCGATCGCGCAAGCCGCTTCTAACGTCGTTCCCGGTCATCCGACAGGACCGTTTGGAGGGTCGCGGTACGCCGCGGCCCTCTTTTTCTGCCCATTGAACGCGGGCTTGTTCCCATCCCAACCGCTGCGGTATGCTCTGGCCGACAGTCCTCGGTCCTTTCAATTGCTCGCAGAACCCTTGCCATGACCTTGCCCCCGCAGACCCCGGCCCAGGCAGCTCAGGCGCTCTACGCCATCCTGCCGCACGCCATGACGCAGGCCGCGCTGGAAGAATACGGCATCGACGCCGCGCCGGAACAGGCGCAACAGATCACGCGCGAACTGCTCTCCGTCAACCTCTACTGGGTCCAGAGCGCCTTGCAGATGGTGCTGACGAAGACGGCCTCCGAGCGGGTCTTGCTTGCGCTCCGCGAGCATCTCCGCTCCGTCTGGGAGACCGACCTTGGTCTGAACGGACAGGATGTCCAGGGCTACTTCGAAGAGGCGGAGGAACGGCGGCACACCTACGATCTGATCGTACAGGAGGGCGGAGCCCCGGTGGCGGTTTTCACGGAATGCGCGGGAATCCTGGAGTCCGCCTGGGCATTACGCGCCGAGGACCGCTCCAAGGCCCTGGCTTTGTTCATCGATCTGGTTCCGGTCGACGAGATCGGAGAGGTGCTGGAAGGGTCCGACTTGGGCAAGACGTAACCGCCCCCTGACCGCTCAGAGATACCGACGGTCCTTCACCGTGCCGGCGTCGTCGAATTCATACAACAGGGGCGCGCCGGTCGGGATATTCAACTCCAGCACCTGTTCCCTCGTCAGCCGGTCCAAGTGCATGACCAAGGCCCGCAGGCTGTTGCCATGCGCCGCCACGATCACGTTCCGACCGGCCAGGATGTCGGGGCGGATGCGGCGCTCGTAATAGGGCAACACCCGCTCCGCCGTGTCCTTCAAGCTTTCTCCGCCCGGCGGGCGCACGTCGTAGCTGCGCCGCCAAATCTTCACTTGCTGCTCGCCATATTGCTGCATCGTCTCGATCTTGTTGAGGCCCTGCAACTCGCCGTACATCCGCTCGTTGAGCGCCTTGTCTTGCTCGGTCGGCACGTTCGTCTGGCCGGTAACCTCCAACACGATGCGCAAGGTGTCGATCGCCCGCTTCAGGACCGAGGTGTAGGCCACATCAAACCGAACGCTCTTCAGTTTTTCCCCGGCCGCGCGGGCTTCTTGCTCGCCCTTCGGAGAAAGCGGCACATCCACCCAACCGGTAAAGCGATTTTCCAAATTCCACTGCGACTCTCCATGTCGAAGCAACACCAACTGGGCCATTCATACCCTCCGCTTATTATTGAGCAAGTTAGAGAATACGAAATCAGCCCAGTAAGTCAAGCGACTCGTTGATGAAGGCTTCCGCTCGTCCAAATTCAAAACTTCTGAACAGGCTGGAAGGCAGAGCGCCTTGCGGCGTGCCGGTCTGGCATTTCGATCTCAAGAACAAACCACGAACTTCCAAGAATGCAGTGATGAATAACGTGTGCAACTGGTTGGTTTTGTTTGGCTCCATCCCTTGCACTAAAGTCTGGCGAGCACTGGTCCGAGACAGAGATGTCCACTAACCTTAGACTCGATGAGGGAATACCCGCGTCGAGAAGGAGGGTCTCATGAAACGCACGATTGGCGTCTTTGTGTGCATGGCGGTTCTAGGAATCATCGGGATGCCCATATCCTCACTCGTAGGGGCCGCCGACTCGGCGCCTGCCAGTAAGGTAGCGGCCCAAAAGAGCGACATGGCTAAAGCAGCGCCCAAGAAGGCAGAGTCGTACCCGGAGCCCGTCTGGTCGACGGACACCGAGCCGCCCAAGAATGTGGCCGCCCCTGCCAAGCCCAAGGAAAAGCCCTATGATGGACCCATCTGGTCGACGGACACGGTCCCGGAGACAGGCAGCAAGTAAGTCCGACCATCGTCGGACGGGAAGGATAGGCGCACCCATCTGACTGCTGACTGAACTCAACCACACGACCCCTCGGAGGCATCCTCCGCTGGGGCCGTGCGCGTTTCATGACAAAGACCTGCCCCCGCCATTATTCCCACTAAATCGTTTTCGGATCACCTTGGTCTCAGTCGCCTCCCTTCATTGGCTTATTCGAACGGCAGAACTCAAGTTTGCAGCCCCCCTATCCGAACAAAGCAATTGGAGCAGTCGCATGGATCGACAAGACCAAGGGAGCGTTCCGTTATGGGAGTGAAGCGAGAACTCTTCCGGGTCAGCATGGCTCGTGAGGGGGTCGTTCGTTGTGGGACAGAGGTCGCACCCTGCGCCATCACCGACCTGACGTCCCACGGGATCGGGGTGAGCACCGACCTCCAAGCCGTTCGAGGAGATACCCTCGAACTGATGTTCCATCTCACGGACAAGCACCCGATTTGCTGCACCATCCTCGTCACCTATGCCACGCCGCCACACCTGGGAGGACGCATTACGGCGATCTCCTCCGAACACCGAAACCAACTCGCACGCTACATTGAACAACACGCATTCATCGCTCTCACGGCCTTCTGATCAAGACAAGCATCGCGACGATGATGAGCCCAACAGAACAGGCATCGGAAAGCAGGCCGTTGCTCTACGTCACGACGGCCGTCCTGATGCTCAGCACCGTGTCCCCCATCACCAAGAGCCTTCTGCAACACCATGACATCGCGCCCTTCGACCTGGTGTGCCTCAGGGTCCTCATCGCCTTTTCGTGTTTGTTTGCGATCACGCTGATGGGGCCTTGGCAAGAACTGTTTCAGATGCCCGGAACCGACATCATTCGCCTGACCTTGTTGGGAATCCTCGGCGTTGGGGCCGCCTATGGGTTCGCCGGCTTGGCGCTGGCCTATACAAGCGTCAGCCACTACACGTTGATCTACAGCTTGAATCCGACCTTCACCGCCCTCTTCAGCCTGCTCCTGAAGAAAGACCAAGCCAGCACGTTCAAGACCATCGGCATCTCCCTGTCCCTGGCCGGCTGTCTGCTCGCGATTCCTGTCGTGACACAAGACCAGACAGTGGGGTTCGGGGACTTGCTCGCATTGCTGTTCACCATCTCGGCGTCGGCTTGTGTCGTGCTCAGCACCGGCATGGTGAAACGCTATGGCGCCGTGGTGGCCACCACGGTCATGTTCGGCAGCAGCCTCTGCTTCCTCTTGCTGGCGGCCATGTTTTGGTCAATCCCTGCCCGCTTCCACGTAAGCTTATCAAACGGGCTCCTGATTGCCTATGTCGGGATCGCCACGGCAGCGGTCTTCTTTTTTCGCAACCTCTCGCTGAAATCACTGACCCCGGCCACAGTGGGAGCCTTTCACAATCTCGTGCCGATCCTCGTCATCTTGACGGCCTATTGGTTCCTGGATGAGCCGGTGACTTCCCAGATGGTCGTGGGGGGGCTCATCACCCTCAGCGGTGTCGAACTGGTCCGACGCGGCTGAAGGCTCCTTCGAGGCCACAACCGTCGCGCCAGCTCCGTCTTCCGGACACACCCCTATCCTGATTATCGCCGCATCACATTGCGCATTACGCTCCCGCATTTCCAGGTGGCACAGGGCAAGGCTGCCCGTCCGACGTTTCGCCATTCTTCCCCGGTGGAGCGGCGCCTAGTGCGGCCGGCCACCGTCTTCTATGCTCACCGACCAAGTCGAAGGGTTGCCAGGCTGCCTCACTGCGGCCGTCGAGCGAGCACCTTCTGATCGTGCGCGCTCCGGGAGCACAGGGGAGCCTGGCACCCTTCTATCCTCCCCCGCTTCTTGCAATCCCCTCGATACAGACGGTACCATGCCCGCGCATCCGGACTGCCCGACGGGAGTGTGCGCATGTTGTCTCCGCAAGCGACGTCCGACCAACGGTGGCGTGACCTTGAGCGCTGGTGGGTCGGGATGGCCCAGCGCCTGGGCGTCGTTGAACTGGGACAGGGTTTTTTTGCGAACGCGCGCGGGCCGCAGGGCGTGCTGGATCGTGTCGAGCAGGCGGGGAGCGACGTCCATTACATCCTGTTCGTCTTGCTTCGCTATTGGATCCCGCCGGTCCTCCCGCCTCCGGGACGGGAACGGGCCTCCAAGAACGATCAGGATTATTGGCTGGAGTCCGAGCAAATCTTAAAGAGCGCCGTGGTGCGCTTGCGGGAGCTGAAACCGCTCATCGAGCTGCTGACCTCGCCGAATCCCTTACACCCCGATCAGGCGCCTCCATCCTCCCAGGCCAAGCCGGTCGTCGAAGTGGAGTTGGCGCAGATGCTCGAAGGCATCGCCGAGGTGGCCGGCAGCTACGGCGGGCCCGATTACACGTCGGTCATCAAGAACTTCGATCCCATTCCGCTGCGACAGACGCAGCCGTTCAAGCACAACAAGAAACACAGCGCCGAGCTTTGGGTCGTGTTTTTGCTGCGCGAACATTTCAAGGGGTTGGGACTGGGGAAAGACCGCTACTGGAGGCTGATCGCCGACGTCCTGGCGGCAGCGGGAATCCACCAGCCTTCCGGGATCCCCTATGCGGCGGACGAACTCAAATCCTGGTGGCAGAAAAACTGGCCCCGTACTTACACGAGACTGGAACAGAAAAGCGGCTCAGCCGAACCCTCCGCCCAGGCCTATCAACACGACTTCGACTGGTTTCGCTCCTGGTTTGCCTGGCAGACATCCCGTCCCCAGCAACCCGAGCGCTGACCAGATCGCGCCGGCCTCATCATAAGACCGTCCGCTTCGGAACCGGCCGCATCTTGTCGAGCGGAAACAATCCGCCCTCCGGCGCCCCTTCGCGAAGGGCGTTGATCACGAACGCCGCCACAAGGAGGTGCAGGACCACCCCCACCCATATGACGTAGGGCTGCACCCCTCCCAAGTCCCGCAACATGCGCTCCCGCGCCGCGTTGTCCAGGCCCTGCCGTTGATGAATGGCGGCGAAGTGTTCCTTGACGTGCCAGTAATAAATGTAGTTGGCGCTGACCCCGGCCATGATGCGCCAGACGATCCCGACCGTGAAGTCGCCCGTGACGTAGGCCGAGAGCACAGGCCCCACCGCATAGACCGCCGCGTAGAGGTACATCTTGCGGTACAAGAACCAGAGAAAGGGATCGAGCAGGAAGGCCGGCCAGTGCCAGGTCAGGGCAAAGCGAGAGCCAGTGCCGCTTGCGCCTCCGGTAAACTTCTTGAATTGCGCCAGATAACGGTCGGCATTCGGGCCGATGAAGGCCCGCCATTCCTGCTGTTCATCCATCGGAAGGGAGGCTGCCTGCTCCGGCGGAGAATCCGGGAAGGCCGTACCGCATTGCCCGCAAAAGAGCGCCTCATCGGGATTCTGCTGCTCGCATTTCTGACAGGCTTTCATACGATCGGCCGGCCGGTTTCACGGCCGGATCCTTTTCTCTGGATGGACCTATGCGGCTTCATGGCGTTGCGGACCCTTATAGCATTGTTGCCCCTGGGTCTCAAGTGCGATCCTGGTGAAATTTCTCAATAGTCAGAACGGGATACGGGTCTCCGGCGCCGAGTTTCATGTTGCGTCCAAGCCGAGCGATATGTTACGTTTCTAGGATTCACGCGGGGTCTGAACGGATGCCGACAGAAGAGTTACGCAAGGACGCCGACCGCTACCTGATGAACACCTATGCCCGCACGCCGATCTCGATCGTGCGCGGGCGCGGCAGCCGGGTCTACGACCTGGAAGGCCGGGAATACCTGGACTTTGTCGCCGGCATCGCCGTCAACGTCCTCGGCCATTGCCACCCCGACGTCGTCGAGGCCATCCAAAAGCAGGCGCAGCAGCTCCTGCACACGTCCAACCTCTATTATACGGAACCCCAGGTCCAGTTGGCCCGAACGCTGGTCGACCACTCCTTCGCCCAGAAAGTATTTTTCTGCAACAGCGGCGCGGAGGCGAACGAAGCGGCGATCAAGCTGGCCCGCCGGTATTCGCACCAGAAGTACGGGCCGGACCGCCACGAGATTGTGACGATGCGGCAATCCTTTCATGGCCGGACGATGGCCACGCTCTCGGCCACAGGCCAAGAAAAAATCCAGAAAGGGTTCGAGCCGCTGCTGCCCGGCTTTGCCTACGTCCCGTTCAACGACCTGCCCTCGGTGGAGGCGGCGATGACCAACCGCACCGCCGCCGTGCTCCTGGAACCGGTCCAGGGCGAAGGCGGGGTCCACGTGGCGGATCGCGCCTACCTCAAGGGGCTGCGGGAGTTGTGCCGGTCGCGCGATGTGCTCCTGATATTCGACGAGATTCAGACCGGCATGGGCCGGACCGGAACCTTGTTTGCCTACGAGCAATTGGGGGTCGAGCCGGACATCATGACCTTGGCCAAGGGCCTGGGGGGCGGCGTGCCGATCGGCGCCTGCCTGGCGACGGACGAGGTTGCGGCCGCCTTCACGCCGGGAACGCATGCCTCCACGTTCGGCGGCAACCCCCTGGCCTGCGCGGCGGCCCTGGCGGTCCTGCGCGTCCTGCTGGAAGGCCGGGTGTTGGAACAAGGCCGCCGGATGGGCGAGTACCTGGCCAAGGGCTTGCTGGACTGCAAGGACCGCCTCCCGATCGTCAAGGATGTGCGCGGGCTCGGACTGCTGCGCGGCATGGAGCTGGCGATCGACGGGAAGCCGGTCGTGGCAGACTGCCTTGCCCGCGGCATTCTGATCAATTGCACGGCGGATCGGGTG
>VGXD01000002.1 GCA_016873525.1 Nitrospira sp.
CGCCCAGATCGACTATCTGGTCAACGAAGCGGTGAACCTACGAGCAGGCATGATCCTGGTTCCGATGGGCAAGTTCAACCTCTTGCACGACTCGCCGTTGAACGACCTGACGGACCGGCCGATGGTGGCCAGAATGGTCATGCCGTCCACCTGGTCGGAAGCAGGCGCCGGTTTCTACGGCACCCTCTATCCCGGCCGCCTCTCCAAGCTGGACTACGAACTCTACGTGATCAACGGCCTTCAGAATACCAGCAACGGCACCCTGTCTGCTCCAGGCACGATCATCACGGATCTCAACGGCACACGCAGCGCCCGGGGCAGTGTCGCACGGTCTCCGCACGACGATAAAGCCATCGTCGGTCGTCTGGCCTACAGTCCCATGCTGGGCATCGAAATCGCCGGGTCCGGGTACCACGGCCAATTCAACAACCGGAGCAACAGCGGCGTCAACGACTTCCCCGGCTACGTTGACATGTATGCCATTGACTGGACCTTGCAGAAGGGCCCTTGGGAGTTCATCGGCGAATCGCATTGGGTGCGGATTTCCGGCAACCAACAAGGCAGCAACGTCGGGCCATCGGGCATGGCCGGCTACTACGTGCAAAGCAACTACCATTTTATGCCGGAGTTCCTGAAGCGATTGGCGCCGGACCATTTCACCGATGCGTCAACCTTCACTGCCGTGGTACGGTGGGAACAAATCGATACGGACACAACCGACATCACCAGGAATGCTTGCCTGGCCGGCATAACTTCCAGCAGCAACTGCCCTGGCAATGTCCGCGAACTGCAGCGGTTGACCGTCGGCTTGAATTTCAGACCAATCGAGGATACGGTGTTCAAGCTTGACTATCAGTGGAACAACCAGTTGAATACGACCGTCAATAACTTCGCCACCAACATTCCCACATCCTCGGCTAGGGGAAACCGGGTCGATGGAAACGGGGTCATGGCCATGCTGGCGACGTATTTCTAAACGGTTTCATCTCCCCCGGCCCCGTTCCGGGGCCGGGGGAACCTCTGGGAGAAAAAGGATTCGCATGCTTTCTCTTGTGCGCAGCATTTGTCTCATCGTGATCGCCGGCATGGCAACCGGGTGCGCATTCCTTGGCGGCATCCAGGAACACTACGTCGTCTGCCCTTACAATACCGCCTGGGACATTGCCGTCGACAGCTTCAAAGACCGTTCGGTCACGGTCAAGGATAAGGAGAAGGGCCTGATCGAAACCGGATGGACCGAAGTCCCCGTCGCCGGCCGAAAGTACGGAGCCTTCAGCCGAGATATGCCAAGCAAAGACCGGACGAAGCTGACCCTCTCGCTCAAGCGACTCGACGATGTCACCAAGGTCAGTCTGACCGAGACGAGGGAACGGTGGGGGTTCCGTGGCGGCTCACGGCTCTTCGGCTGGCAACCGGCCGAACCGTCGGACGAAGACCTGGCGGTGGTCATGAATCGCTTGTCAGCCAAGTTGAAGGAGCGGGGATGTCCCTCCACCTAAAAGCGGCGCTCTGGACTCTGACAGCCGCCCTCGCGCTTGGGTTGGCTTCCGGACCAGCCGGGGCCGAGGAACGGATCTACGATTCCGAGTTGCGGCGTTTTCTCAACGAAAAGGAGTTGAACCACCTCGAGGAGTTCATGACCGAGGAGGAGGCGCTCAAGCTGATGCTGCCCACGTCTCAGCAGATCCGGAAGGAGACCCTGCGCCTCAGCCCGGACCAGAAACATCTGGTGGAATCCCGTATCGGCTGGAAGTTCCCGGAAGAGTCTTTTGAGGTCTACATCGGCGAGACCGGCGCCTCCATCGACGGCTATGCAATGGTCCACAACACGATCGGGAAACACAAGCCGATGACCTACATGGTCGGGGTGGACAACCGGGGCCGCGTCACGAACGTCGAGTTGATGGTCTTTCGCGAGGCAAAGGGCAGCGAGATCGGAAGAAAGCGGTTCATGGTCCAGTACGAAGACAAGACTGTTTGGGACCCGATTCGAATCAACAAAGACATCGTCAACGTCAGCGGGGCCACGATGTCGGTTCGGTCCTTGAGCGCCGGGGTCAAACGAGCACTGGTCCTGATCGACGAATTTTATCTCAAGCCCCAAGGCCTTGGGAGCAACCAGGTTGCAGCCAAACGGGCCGAGAAAGGATTTCTGGGTTCGCTCTTCGGCGACTGAGCCCGATCGCACACGATGCGCAACTTCAACAGCCGCTTTCGCCTCCGAGACACGGACCGGCATATCAGACTTCTTTATACCCTGTTTCTTTTGCTCATGCTGGCTGGCTTTGTTTTTTCGTTCTTCTGGGCCCACAGCATGACCGGGCTTTCGCCTCAGGGTATCGCCGATCATTATCGCGGCTCCGACGCCACCTACGGAGAACCGATGTCGTTTCGGGAACTGGCGGAGATCACCCATTTTCACCTGTTCACGATGCCGGTGGTTTTCATGATCCTGGTCCATGTGTTGTATCTGACGTCGGTCGGCAACCGATTGAAGCAACTCACGACCTACGGGGCCTTTGCCGGAGTCGGCCTCGATCTGATTTCGCCCTGGCTGATCAACTACGTCTCTCCGGTCTTCGTCGTGACCATGCTGACCGGAGACCTATTGATGACGGCCAGCTTTCTCGTCATGTTCGCAATACCCATGTACGAAATGTGGGTACTCAATCAGCCTTTGTTGGCTGGGAAAAAGCCCGCGTGATGAACCAGTAACCAAGACGCCCCAATACCGAACAGGCCAGAGGCAAACCGTCCAGAGCCCAAGGTCGCACCAGTGCGGCCTTGGGCTCTGTTGTTTGAAGCAACGCACCACGGGTTAGGAGAGGACCAATGGCAACCACAGAAAATGCGCCACGCTTGGGCAAGAGAATGATGCAGGACGTCCTTCATCGCCATGCTGCACGCAAAGCCGCCCCGGTCTCTCCTCACGGCCGGTTGCAGAGCGAGATGGCCTTGCTGCTCTCGCTCCTGCAAACGATGGCGACGCAACAGCCGCACTTGCTCGGCCACGGAGATCGGACCGCCTTCTATGCCCTTCCCTTAGGAAAAGCCATAGGCCTCTCCGCAGCCGATCTGATCCACCTGCACTATGCCGCGCTGCTGCACGACATCGGTCAACTCACCTTGCCCGACACACTCTTGAGAAAGGACAGCCCCCTCTCGGCAGAGGAATACGAGCAGATCCAGTCCCACCCACGAGCCGGAGCCGAACTCCTGGAACCTGTCTCGTTCCTGCGAGTCCCGGCCCTGTGGATCGCGCACCATCATGAGCGCTGGGACGGTTCCGGCTATCCCTATGGCCTGCGGGGGTCGTTTATCCCTCTGGGAGCCCGCATCCTGGCGGTCGCCGACACCTTCGATGCGCTTACATCCGAGCGGCCCCACAGCGCGGCCCTAGGTCCGGAAACCGCCATGGGTTTACTTCAAGTGCTGGCCGGCTCGCAACTCGATCCGGATTTGATTGGGACTTTTGTCCGGCTTGCACCAGGACTGACTTCAACCAAAGACACGTGATGACGTGACGATGGTTAAATTCTTCGGGGCGGGCTGTGCCTCCCGCCCCAGGGCGGGGCGCCTTCGTTCCTCCGGGCCCCCCGCCCACCCCCATTGTCCGCCGTGAAAGCCTGCGAAAGTGGAGCGTGGAGTATCTCTTCCATAACAACGTTCTAATCCTATAGTAGCGATCTTCTACGCCAGAGACGTCTAGTCCAGAGCCCAAGCCCACTCAGTGGGTCCTGGGCTTTTTTATTGTCAAATTGACTTAGCTGGATGGAAACGGAAGCCAGCCATTATGAAGACCAAACAGTTAGGCAAAGCGATTTTCGTCGCCGCCGCTTGGCTCATTGCCCTTATCAGCGCTGAATGGAGCGGGTTCGCTCAAAATCGGCGGTTCTGAGCAACCTCTCCGCCTCGCGCTACAATACCTATGCCAACCCCAACACCTTTGCCATCGGGAACAATCAGCCCGGCGCCGAATTGGCAGGGATTGCCGCCACCCCTGGCGGGGGGTATTTCCGGTACTCGCTCAACGCCCTCTCCAACAGCAATCAAACCGGCGCGCTCAGCGGCTGTCCAGCCGACATCACCTGCGGCACCGGCGGGAAGGGTCTTAATTTCTACGGCCACGTGACCCAGTCCTTTGGCGGCTACGGCATCGTCACAGGACACCGCATCGGAGTCTTCGGCGTACAGGGCCAAGCCCCCACGCTGGTCAATTCCACCTGTCCGGCCTGTGCGGCCGTCGGAGGCGACGGGCAACCCTTCACGCGGATTGGAGTCGATCTGAGCACCACCTTCGATAGTCAGTGGAACCTCTTCGGCGCCTGGATGCATGCGGTTGACAACAAAAATCTCTTCGCCTCGCAGGGCATCGAGAACGCACGCCACGCCTCCTGGAACGGCGCCTTTGTCCAACTTGATTGGTATCCAACCCTCCTGCCGATACTGAACATGCCGGGCTGGCTGTACACCTACCGCTACGACCTCATCCGAAACGATCGGCAAGGGGATCCGCTACGTGCCAACAACTACAACGACATCGATTCCCAGACTTGGATGGCCCGGTATTACATCCACCAGTCGGCTCGGACCGACATCGCCTGGCATGCCGAGTACAATACCTTTCGGGCGAAAGGCGTGGGGGTGGGCGGAGGGGACCAAGTCGGACAAACGCTCTTCGTCGGCTTCGATTTTGCCTACTAAGACAAGAGAAGAACTGGGCAAGCCGGGCTACATAACGAAGCAGGCGCTACAGCCTCGACGCCCTGAGAGAGGAGGTTTCGGGAAAATTCTCAGAAGTCCCGGCAGTCTCGGCTGGTCCAGCCCCGCAGGATCTTCTGCTTGTCAAAGGTGAGAATTTCCAAGCAAGGGAGCCGCTCGACCTGCCGGCCGTAGCTGTATTCCGGGCTGGTCTCATACCGGTACGTCCAGACGGAGCCGCCCCCCTCCGTGTCCTTGGTTGAGGTCGGAGGCCCCAAGCGTTTCATCACTTGGTCCTGCGTGGCCCTGTCCAAGCTCTTTTCAAGGTATTCGACGCGCCAAGAGGTGCAGGAAACCAGCATGACGGAAAGGAGCAGAACCGAGGCAACCTGCGCGATGGATGAACGGAGAGGCACGATGCGGAACCCTTAGCTGGCTTCCCTGTAGCCGCAGTCTTCGTTCCGGCACTGGACCGTGACGCCGGCCTGTTTGCTCGATTTCTCGACGAGGAACGGAGCCTTGCAACTGGGACAGGGCTTGTTGACCGGACGGTCCCAGATCGCAAATTCGCATTTGGGATAGTTGGAGCAGGCAAAGAACGTGCGGCCCTTCTTGCTGCGCTTCTGCGCCAGGTCGCCTCCGTCCTGGGGACACTTGACCCCCAGGGGAAGGGGCTTGGTGGTCTTGCACTCCGGATAGGCCGAACAGGCGATGAACTTGCCGAACCGTCCCGTTTTGATCACCATCGGCGAGCCGCACTTCTCGCACTTCTGATCGGTGGTCATATCCTGCTTGGCCACGATCTTGATCGTCCCGTCCGGGAGCTTCTCGAAGTTCTGCGTGTTCTTGCAGGGCGGATCGTCCTTGTATCCGGGACAGGCCAGGAACTTTCCGTTCCGTCCCCATTTGATCTCCATCATACGCCCGCACTTCTCGCAGGGCACGTCCGTCGGCGGCTCCACCGTGTCCTTGGGACCGGGGATGTCCTTGGCCTTCTCCATGTCCTTGCTGAAAGGGTGGTAGAAATCGCGCACCGCGGTCACCCACGGCTTTTCGCCCTCCTCCACCTCGTCCAGCTCCTTCTCCATCAGCGAGGTAAAATCCGCGTTCAGGATGTCCGGGAGGCCCTTGACCAGAAAATCGTTGACGGTCTTCCCGGTCTCCGTGGGCACGAACCGTCCCTCGACCTTATCGACATATTTACGATCCTGGATCGTCGAGATGATGCTGGCATAGGTCGACGGCCGGCCGATCCCCTTTTCCTCCAGCTCGCGGATCAGCAAGGCCTCGTTGTAGCGAGGAGGCGGCTGGGTGAAGTGCTGCTTGGACGTGAGGCCGGGAACGGTCTGCCCCTCTTGGGACACGAACCGGAGGCGCTCCCCTTCGGTCAGGGACGGCAGCCGCCGTTCGGACTCATCGTCGGTCTCCTGGTCCGCCTTCCGGCTCTGGGCGGCCAGTTCCGCGTCTTTGCCCTCCAGATAGACCGCCGTGTGGCCGGGAAACTTGACGACGGTCCCGTTGGCGCGAAACACGTAGGCCTCGCTCGTCCCCTGCGGCACGGAGTCCACACGGGTGACCTCCAGCACGGCGGGCGCCATTTGCGAGGCGATGAAACGGTTCCAGATGAGCTTATAGAGTTGGTACTGGTCCTTTTCCAAAAATTGCTTGATGGATTCGGGGTCGCGATGGGCCGAGGTCGGCCGGACAGCCTCGTGGGCCTCCTGGGCGGCCTTCTGAGTCTTGTAGACATTGGGCGTTGCGGGCAGATACTCGTTGCCAAACCGTTCGCGGACGACCTGCCTGGCTTCTTCCGCCGCCTCGGTGGAAATCCGAGGCGAGTCGGTCCTCATGTAGGTGATCAAGCCGACCGGCCCTTCCTTGCCGATTTCAAGCCCTTCGTAGAGCTGTTGGGCCAGAGTCATGGTTTTCTTGGGCGTAAAGCGGAGCTTGCGGGCCGCTTCCTGCTGGAGCCGGCTCGTAATGAAGGGGGCGACGGGGTTGCGCCGCTTTTCCTTCCGTTCGATGGACTGCACCACAAAGTCCTTGTCCTGGACCGCAGCCACAAGGCGCGCGGCCTCCTGCGCGGAGGCGATCTCCGCATCCCGGCCATTGACGCTGTGGAGCTTGGCTTCAAACGGAGGCGGATTCGCGCCGGCCAGGACGGCGGTGATGGACCAGTATTCCTCGGCGCGGAAGGCGTCGCGCTCCCGCTCGCGGTCGCAGATCAACTTCACGGCCACCGACTGCACGCGCCCCATGCTGAGGCCTCGGCGCACTTTCTTCCAAAGCAACTGGCTGCCTTGATAGCCGACGATGCGGTCCAGCACGCGGCGCGCCTGTTGCGCATTGACCAAATTCAGGTCGATCTGGCCGGGCGACTGCAGCGCGCGCTTGATCGCGGACTCGGTGATCTCGTTGAACAGGACGCGGTAGACCTTGCGGTCGCTGTCCTTCGCCTTGCCGCCCTTCGGCTTGCCGCCGATCTCCTGGGCGATGTGCCAGGCGATGGCCTCGCCTTCGCGATCGGGGTCCGGCGCGAGGTAGACGGTATCGACCTCTTGGGCCTTTTTTTTGATCTCGGCCAGCACCTTGGCTTTGCCCTTGATCGTCACGTACTGCGGCTCGAAGTCGTGGTCGATGTCCACGCCCAACTTGCTGGTGGGCAAATCCTTCACGTGGCCGATCGAGGCCATCACGGTATAGCCGCGGCCCAGGTACTTGGTGATGGTCCGGGCCTTGGCTGGTGACTCCACGATGATCAACGATTTGGCCATGAACGCTCCTGTCGCCTCGCTTGTCTATGAATCGCCACGCCCGTTTCGTCCGGGGGCCGTGATATATACCGACTTCGGCACGCTTTGCAAGTCTCTTGAGCGTTCTTTACGTCCTGATGTACGACCGGCCGGACAGTTGACGCACCGCGCCTTTCAGTTCCATGGCCAGGAGCAAGCCGGCGACCTCGGCCGCGGGAAGGCCTGTGCAGGCGATCAGATCGTCGATGGGCATCGGCTCGAAGGACAGCGCGTCATGGAGTCTGCGCTCGGCTTCCTCCAACTGAGGCCGGTCTTCAGCCTGCTTGGGACACCGGGCTTGCAGCCGCTCGCGAAACGGCACGTCGAGCTGCGGCAAGAGTTCCTCGATCACATCCGCCACGGTTTCAACCAATTTGGCGCCTTGCTTGATGAGGCCGTTGGGCCCCCGGCTGTTCTCCGCCTGTACGAACCCCGGCACGGCAAAGACCTCACGGCCCTGTTCGGCCGCCAACCGGGCCGTAATGAGCGACCCGCTCTGCAGCGCCGCCTCGGTGACCATCACACCCAAGGACAGGCCGCTGATGATCCGGTTCCGGCGCGGAAAATGATAGGCGTGCGGATAGGCGCCCAGGGGAAACTCCGACAGGACCGCGCCCTGGGCTTCGATCTGCTGCCTGAGCGTCCGGTGTTCCGGCGGATAGGTGCGATCGATCCCGCAACCCAGCACCGCCACCGTCCGCCCCTGAGCCGCCAAGGCCCCCCGATGGGCCGCCGCATCCACCCCCCGCGCCAACCCGCTGACAACGGTGAAGCCGGCCTCGGCCAAGTCCCGGCTGAGGTGCTCGGTCACCAGCCGGCCGGCTGCCGTGGCTCGCCTGGCCCCGACGATCGCCACCGCGTGGCGATCCTTCTCCTCCAGCGCTCCGCTCAGGTAGAGCAGCGGCGGCGGGTCCGCGATCGTTTTCAACCGAGCCGGATAGGCCGCGTCAAGGTACGTGACCACCGATATCCGCAGCCGCTCCAGCAACTCCAGTTCGCGGTCGATGGCCTCCTGGGTCTCCCGGTCGGGCCCCTGCTGGATGGCCTGCGCCACAGCGCGGCTGATCGAGCCCCCGGCCTGCAACGAGTCCAAGGAGGCCTGCAAGACCGCCTCCGGCGAGCCGAAGGTTTCCATGAGCCGGCAGAGCCCCGCATCGCCCAGCCTCGGGACCGCGCGCAACTGAAACCACAACCGAAGGGACGAGGGACCGGCCACGGAAACCTCCGCCCATCTCGCTTATCGGCGCCCTCGGCGGCCCGCGCCGGATGGCCTAGAGCACGGCGATATCGTACTGCTCGAGATGCAGGCTCTGATCCGCCTGGACGAGAAGCCTGGCGTGGCAGGACCGCTCCAAATCCTCCACCCCTTGGCGCTCTTCGTCATAGAACAAATCGGCAACGGCCGGGTGAACGCCCAGCACGATTTTCTGCTCCTCCTGTCCGCGCCCGATCCGGCGAATCTCGCGAAAGATCTCGTAGACCACCGTGGTGGGAGACTTGGTGTACCCGCGCCCGTCGCAGTAGCGGCAGGGCTCCGACATCGTCCGCAACAGGTCCTCCCGGACCCGTTCGCGCGAGATCTCGATCAGGCCCAGGTCCGAAATGCGCGAAATCCTGGTGCGGGCCTTGTCGCCGGCCATGGCGTCGACGAGGGCCTGATAGACCTTGTCCCGATTCTTCTCCCGCTCCATGTCGATGAAATCGACGATGATGATCCCCCCGATCCCCCGCAGTTTGATCTGATAGGCGATCTCCTTCACCGCCTCGAGGTTGTTCTTGAGGATCGTCTCCTCCTGGTCCCGCTTGCCGACGAAACGCCCCGTGTTCACGTCGATGACCGTCATGGCCTCGGCATGGTCCACGACGATGTGGCCGCCGGACTTCAACCAGACCTTGCGGCTCAGGGCGCGGGCGATCTCCATCTCGATGCCCAGATGGTCGAACAGGCTCTCTTCCTTGTCGTAATAGTGGACCCGCGAGGTCTGTTCCGGCGAAAACCGATGGACGAAGTCCTTCACCGCCTCGTACTCCTGCCTCGAATCGATCAGCAAGCGGTCCACTTTTTTCGTGAACAGATCGCGTACGATCCGGAAAGTCAGCGTCAGGTCGGTGTGCAGCAGGGCCGGCGCCGGCAAGTGGTCCCGTTTCTTCAGCGCGTCCTGCCAGAGCACGTGCAGGAACTCCACGTCCGACCGCAGGTCGTCCTCCTTGACCCCTTCGCTCACCGTCCTGACGATGTAGCCGCAGCCGGGCCGGCGCGCCCGCTTCATGATTTCCTTGAGCCGCGCCCGCTCTTCGTCCTTGGGAATCCGCCGCGACACCCCGATGTGCTCGACGTTCGGCATGAAGACCAGATACCGCCCCGGCAGCGACACGTAGGTGGTCACCCGCGGCCCCTTCGTCCCGATCGGCCCCTTGGAGATCTGGACCATGAGCTCCTGGCCTTCCTGCAACAGTTGCTCGATCGGCTTCGTGGACTGACGCCGGGGGCGGGGCAGTTCCGGCCCCTTCTCGTCTTCCTCGCTGTCGACCAGGGTGTCCCCCGGCTCCGTGTCGGTCGATATATCCGACACGTGCACGAACGCGGCCTTCTCCATCCCGATATCGACGAAGGCCGCCTGCATGCCCGGCAGGACCTTGACCACTTTCCCCTTGTAAATGTTCCCGACGAAATCCTTGTGCTTGACCCGGTCCACGTAGAGATCCGTCACGACGCGGCCGTCCAGGACGGCCGCGCGGGTCTCCTCCCGCGTCACATTGATGGCAATTTCCAGCCCCATACATACTCCCTGCAGCCTGGTCGGCGGATCAACGGCTCCGTGCCGGATTCCCGCGGCAGCCTGCGCCTACGGTAAAAGGGTTCAACTGACAACCTGTACCCGATCGCAACCGTCGCCTGTCCCCGGCTCCGCAAGGCGGCCGAGACCGCCCTGCCGCGCGCTCAGTAAAACAAGGACAAGCGCCGGCGCTTGATATTCAACAACAGCCCCAAGGCCGCCATCGTCGTCACCACCGCGCTGCCGCCGTAACTCATGAGCGGCAGCGGAATCCCGACGATCGGCAGCAACCCGGCCGTCATGCCGATGTTCACCACGAGGCAGAAGCCGAGCATGCCGATGATCCCGGCCGCCAGCAAGGCCCCCAACACATCCTTGGCCTTCAACGCGATTTCCAACGAGAGCAGGATCAACCCGACGAAGAGCGCCAGGAGTCCCAGCACGCCCACAAAGCCCCATTCTTCGGCGAAGACCGCGAAGACGAAGTCCGTGTGTCCTTCCGGCAAAAACTTCAGCTGGCTCTGCGTCCCCCCGTAGAGCCCCTTGCCAAGCAGTTCGCCCGACCCGATCGCAATGCGCGATTGGAGCCCGTGATAGCCTTTGCCGCCCGTATCGTAATCGGGATCGACGAAGGTCATCACGCGCTGCCGCTGATAGTCGTGCATCGATCCCCACATCATCTCCCAGGCAAACGGGAAGGCCATGAGGGCAAAGAGCAGCAGGATGCCCATGGCTTTCGACCGCATCCCCACGACCAGCAACATCGCGCCGTAAATCGCCAGAAAACTGAGCCCGCTGCCGAGGTCCGGCTGCTTGAGGATCAGCAGGAGGCCCGGCATCGCAATCAAGCCGGGCAACACCACCCGCTGGAGCCAGCCTTCGCGCGGGGCATTGGCATAGTACGCGGCCAGCACCAGGATCAGGACTAATTTCGCGAACTCGGAGGGCTGGATCGCGAAGGGCCCGATCGGAATCCACCGCTGCGCCCCGCGACTCGTTTTCCCCGCCACCAGCACCACCACCAGCAAGACCAGCACGACCGCATAGAGCACGTAGGCCAGCCTGGCAATTTTGTGGTAGTCCACCGCCAGCATGGCCAGAAAGGCGCCGCAGCCGAGCAGGATCCAGATCATCTGCTTGACGTAGAGCGGGAGCCCGGTCCCCGGCTGCGCATGGGTGACGCTGTAAATGGAGAGCACGCCGAGCGAAAGAATCGCGGCGATCAGCGCAAGAAATTGCCAGTCGAACCGGTCCAGCTCCCGGCCTTCCATCGTCCGGTCAATCATGGGCACCTGCCTGGGGCATCGGCATGGCCATCGCCGTCTCAAAGGGCCGCGCCGGCGACGGAGCCTCGGCCTCTTGCTGAGGCTCAGGCCCGAACTTCATGTAGGCTTCGATGATCTGTTTGGCCAGGGGGGCGGCCACAGACCCGCCATGGCCCATGTGTTCCACGAGCACCGCCACGGCAATCTTCGGCTCATCGACGGGCGCATAGGAGACGAACCAGGCATGATCGCGCAGCTTTTTGGGAATGTCTTTGGCCGGTCCCGTCCGCAACGCGGCCGCCTGTGCGGTGCCGGTCTTGCCGGCAATGGACACGAGCGTGGAGCGCGCGCGCGTTGCGGTCCCCCGCGTGACCACGCCGGCCAAGGCCTCCTTGATAAGGTCCAGCGTCTCCGGCTTGACCGTCAACTTGCCGTTGGAGACGGCCGGAATGTCCTGCAGCCGGCCCGTCGCCCGCTCCATGACGGCCCGCACCAAGCGGGGGCGGAATGAGACGCCGTCGTTGGCGACGGTGGCAATCAAGTGGGCCATTTGCAACGGCGTCACCGTCACGTAGCCCTGGCCGATGGACGCGGAAATGGTCTCGCCGGGAAACCAGGGCTGCCCCTTGGCCTTCTCCTTCCACGCGTTGGACGGCACAATCCCCACCCGCTCGGACGGCAGTTCGATGCCGGTCTCCTGCCCCAACCCAAACTGCATCGCAAACGACGCGATGGTATCGATGCCCATGCGCTGCCCGACCGTGTAGAAGAACACGTCGCAGGAGTCCACCAGGGCCTGGGTGATATCCATCATGCCATGCCCGCCCGCCTTCCAGTCCTTGAACAGACGGTTGCCGAATTGAAACCCGCCGACGCAGCGGATCTTCGTCGAAGGATTGACGGTGTTGGATTCGAGCGCCGCGGCGGCCATCACGATCTTGAAGGTCGATCCGGGGGGGTACTGCCCCTGCGTCGCCCGGTTCGTCATGGGACGGCCTTCGTTCTGCACGATCACATCCCACTGCTTGGCGGTCAGCTCGCGCGAGAGGAGATTGGGATCGAACACCGGATGGCTGGCCAAGGCCAGGACCTCGCCCGTGGTCGGATCGATCGCCACGATGGCGCCGGATTCCTCGCCGAGCAGTTGCTCCGCCAAGCGTTGCAGGCGAATATCGATGGTCACATAGAGATCGTTGCCGGCCTCCGGCTTTTCGATCATGACGGTCTTCTTCTCGTGACCCAGCGCATCCACCTCGATCACTTTCTGCCCGGCTTTGCCCCGCAGGAATCGATCGTAGGCCTTCTCCACCCCGTACTGGCCGATGAGGCTTCCCTGGTGGAGGTCTTCCGACTCGATCTTCTCCAGTTGATCCGCCGAGACCTCCCCCACATAGCCGATCACGTGGGCCGCCGTGGCCCCCACCGTGTAATTCCGGCGGGAGTCCGCCTGGATCATCACGCCCGGCAGATCCAGCCGATGCGACTCGATGAGGGCCGCCTCTCGAAGCGTGAGCCCGCCCTTCAACTTTTTGGGAACCAGCCGGCCGGTGCGCTCGGCGAACTTTTTGCGGAGCGGGGCCTCCTCCAGGCCGATGAGCTTGACCAGCTTCTCCGCCAGCGCGGGGCGGTTTTTGACGTCTTCTAGGGTGACGTAGAGCCCGAAGCTGGGCGCATTGTTCGCCAGCAAGACCCCGTGCCGGTCGTAGATCAAACCGCGAGCCGGCTCAAGGACCACCGAACGGGTCCGGTTGTTTTCGGACAGGTCGCGATAGTACGCGCCTTCTTGGATCTGAAGATTCCAGAGGCGAATCGCCAAGAGCCCCACAACGGCCAGCAGCGCCATCTTGAGGATGAACAACCGCCGTTGCAGCTCGCGCAGCTCCTCGTGTCGCGCCCCCAGTTCAACCATCCCGCTTCCTGCTCCCCCGCGCCCCCTTCGAACAGCCCCGTTTCAGCTCAGCGCACAAACCCGGCCAGACCGCCCTGAACGACTTGCGCCCTCCGCATACGTCCCGCAATCAGCCAGTAGACTCCCGCTCCGACCGCCGTATTGAAGGCCGTCTCCGGCAGCAGAATGCCGTAGGCCGCCGCCCAATAGCCGGCCCATCCCGCCTCCGGCCGAACCAAGGCAAGAAAGGTCAGGCCGGACAACAGCGACAGACTGACCAGCGCTTTCAAGAGGGTCGCCGGCGTGGCGTTCGTGACGTGCCGGCCCACGAGGCCGGCCACAAGCCCGATCGCACCCTTGGTCATGACGTTGAGCCACAGGGTTCCGGCCGAAAAGAGGTCTTGCGCGAAGCCCAAGGCCAATCCCACCAGCAGGCCTTCGATCTCGCCGCCCAAAAATCCCACCAAACACGCCGCGACAAGACAGAGGTCCGGACCAACCCCGGCCACGCTGAGGTAACGGAGCACCGTCGTTTGAAGCGGCACCAACCCGAATATCAGGCCGGCATAGACCGCAAGCTTCACGGCGTCTTCTCTCCGGGTGAGGCGGCGGACTCCGCCTCCCCTTCCCCAAGCGGGCGGGGATCGGTAATGACCAGCACCTCTTCGTATTTGTGCGAGTCCGCCTCGGGCACAATTTCCGCCACCTGGAAGAGATCGTCTTCTTCCTTGTCGATCCGCGTGATCGTCCCAATGGCCAGGCCCCTGGGAAACCCTCCGGTCAGACCGGACGTCACCACGACATCGCCGGCCCGGACCGTGGAGAGGAGGGGAATATATTTCAGGCGGGCGCGCCCCTCGGCGGTGCCTTCGACGATGCCTTCCTCCCTGGTCCGTTGGATCAGGCCCGTGACCGCGTTGTTGGGATCGGTGATCAGGAGAACGACCGACGAGTAGGGAGTGGCTTTCACCACCCGTCCCACCACCCCGTCCGACGTCATCACGCCCATTTCGACCCGAATGCCGTCCCGCTCGCCCTTGTTCAGCACCACGCTTCGATACCAGTTGGTCGAGTCTCGGCCGATGACCTGCGCCGCGACGGTGCCGGGCTTCAGCCGGGCCTTAAACTCGAGCAACTTCGCGAGGCGCTGGCTGGCCACCACCATTTCCTGCAATTCGACGTTCCGGCCGCGCAGCTGCTGCAGCTCCCGCTGCAAGCGCCGGTTCTCGTCCGCCACGTGGTGCAAGGCGACGTAGCGCTCCCACGCGTCCCGTAGGCTGCGATCCACGGAGGACAAGGCGTTGAGGGGCAGCGAGACGATCTGGGCAAGCGGCTGCCCGATGCTCCGGAGCAGACCTCGGCTCTGTTTGGGAAGCAGGAAGACGAGGAACAGCAGCAGGACCACGAACAGCCACAGCCCCCGCCTTGTTCCGGCAGTCGTACGAAACATGGCCACCAGCCTACGGGCTGGGAAGCGAATCCCTAGCGGGAGCTGCTACACTGCGACATCACCGAGACCTTGCGGAGCAGATCCAGTTCGTCGAGGATTTTGCCGACCCCCAGCACCACGGACGTCAGGGGGTCGTCCACCGTAATGATCGGCAGATTCGTTTCCTCTCGAAACCGCATGTCCATGCCTTTCAGCAAGGATCCGCCTCCGGTCAGCACAATGCCTCGATCGATGATGTCGCAAGCCAGCTCCGGCGGGGTATTCTCCAGCGCCACCTTGATCGCATTGACGATCGTCCCGATGGGCTCCTGGAGCGCTTCCCGGATCTCGGCGTCATCCACCACCAGCGTGCGTGGGATGCCCGAAATCAAATCCCGCCCTTTAATCGACATCGTTTTCTTTTCCTCGAACGGGTAGGCCGACCCGATTTCCACCTTGATGCGTTCGGCCATGTGCTCCCCGATCAGGAGGTTATATTTCTTCTTGACGTAATTCATGATCGCGTCGTCCATCCGATCCCCGGCCACTTTCACGGATTCGCTGTAGACGATCCCCCCCAGGGAGATGACCGCAATGTCGGTCGTGCCGCCCCCGACGTCCACCACCATGTTGCCGGAGGGCTCCGTAATCGGCAGCCCCGCCCCGATCGCCGCCGCCACCGGCTCTTCGATGAGATACACCTCCCGCGCGCCGGCCAGCTCGGCCGAATCCCGCACGGCCCGTTGCTCCACCTGCGTGATCCGGGACGGCACGCCGATGATGATGCGGGGGCGCACGAAGGTGCTCCGGTTGTGCGCCTTGGTGATGAAATACTTCAGCATGCGCTCGGCCATTTCAAAGTCCGCGATCACGCCCTCTTTCATCGGCCGAATGGCGGTAATGTTGCCGGGCGTGCGGCCGAGCATTTTCTTGGCTTCCGCCCCCACCGCCAGGACCTTTTCGGTCTTTTTCTCCACGGCCACAACCGAAGGCTCGTTCAACACGATGCCTTTCCCTCGAACGTAGACCAACGTGGTGGCCGTCCCCAGATCGATGGCCAGGTCGTTCGAAAACCAACCTAGTACGTCACCCGTAAAGCCCACCGTGTCCTCCCTTCGTCAACCATGCCCTTGAGGTGACCGTCGCCTACTGTTGTGGGAACCCGCCCGTCAATCTCGGATATCCAGCTGCCCCGCATCCACCACCTGCGTCCGCGCGATCTCATCGCCCAGCCGGATGCCCTGCTCGTTGCCGATGACCAGCAGCCCTTCAAAGGCCACGATCGCCGCCGTCAACGCCCACCCGACGTAGGGGACCGGAAAGAGGAGGTAGGCCAGGGCCAGCGGCAAGTTTCGAATGATGGACTCCTTGAAACCGGCCACTTCGTGCGTACGCGGGATACTGGTCTGCAGACCGATCAGGCGCTTGCCGACGCTCCGTCCGCCTGAAAATCCGTCGGCGATCAAGAGATAACCCAACCCCGCCAGCCAGCCGACCGGCGGAACCAGCCGGTCGGCCGCGGCGACAATGATCACATCCACCAGCTTGGCCATGAAACGATTGAGGACCTGCGCTTTGGGATAGACTCCAGCACCCCAAGGGCCCGTCCCCTGTCCCTCCTCCGCCAAGCGCCCTCCTCACAAATAATTGCTCAAAGTATAGCAACTTTCATGCTGGAGCACAAACGAACTCATAAATCCTCAAGAAACGCGCACGGCCCCGGAAAGGCGGCAAGACTTCCTTGCTTGCCTTTGGGCCCGGCGCTCGGTACAATTCCGTTCAGGATGGAGAACCGACATGATTAAATTGATGCGGGAAGGCGCGCACAAGTATCCCTGGCTGTTGAAATCCGTCATGGGCATACTCGCCATCACCTTCGTGATCACCATGGGTTGGTGGGGATTCGGGGAGCAGGATTCGAACGCGGTGGTCTCGGTGGGAGATCTCTCGGTCTCGCGGGACGAGTACCGACGCACTTTCGAGAACACCTACCGGTTCTACAAAGAAAACGTTCAAGGGGAATTCAAGGAAGACACGCTAAAACAGTTCGTGGTCGATGGGCTGATCGAAAGTAAAATCTGGACGCTGGCCGCCAGGGATATGGGCTTGTCCGTCAGCCCGGCCGAGCTGCGCGAGAGCATCGTGCAACGCAAGGACTTTCACCGCAACGGCGCCTTCGATCCCAACGCCTACCGGCAAATCTTGGCGGCCAATCGCCTTACCCCCGCCCTCTTCGAATCGCTGTACACCGTCGAACTCTTGAGCGCCAAGGCCATGACCGTGGTACGCGACTCCGTGGCCCTCACGCCGGCCGAGATCGCCGAAGCGCAGGCCCTCATGGCCCGTCAACCCGACATCACGCCCACTGCCGGCCAATCGGCCAGCGAGCGCATCCTCCAAGACTTCCTGATGCAAAAACAGCAACGCGCCCTCCTGGCCTACAAGGAATCCATGAAGGCGCGCCTCCCCATCAAGGTCCACAAGGAATTGCTCTAGCCCACCGTGTAAGAGTCTACAAGTTAAAAAGTCTTCAAGGCGAAAAGTCAGACCTGTCTTGGGGCTTGTCGTCTTTGTGACTTTCAGACTTTTCAACTTTCCGACCTGCCGAATCTACAGAATCAGCATCGCATCGCCGTAGGAGTAGAACCGGTACTTCTCCTGAACCGCCTCCTGATACGCCGCCCGCAATCGCTCCTGCCCCGCAAAGGCCGACACCAACATGAGCAAGGTGGTACGGGGCAAGTGGAAGTTGGTCATCATCGCCTCCACCGCTCGAAACCGGTAGCCCGGCACGATAAACAATTGGGTGTCGCCGCTCGTCGGCTGCACGGCCCCCTTTTCATCGGCCGCCGTCTCCAATGCACGTACCGCCGTGGTTCCGACGGCCACGACTCGTCCCCCCGCTGCCTTGGTCCGGCTGATCGCCTCCGCAGCTTCCGCGGACACCTCGATCCGTTCGGACGCCATCACATGGTCTTCAATCCGTTCGGCTTGAACGGGCCGGAACGTGCCCGGCCCCACATGGAGCGTCACGGTTGCGATCCCGATGCCGCGGTCGCGTAACGAGCCCAACAGCTCCTCCGTGAAGTGCAGACTGGCCGTCGGGGCCGCAATCGCTCCCTCGGTCCTGGCAAACACGGTCTGGTACCAACGACGATCTTCGGCCATCGGCGACCGCTTGATATAGGGCGGCAAGGGCATCTGTCCGACCTCGCGGATCGCTTCCCTGATCGGACGCCCGCTCGTAAACTGAACGACCGTCCCCGACGCCCCCTGTTGGACGACCGAAGCCGAGAGCCCCCCCTCAAAGTCCATGACCTGTCCCGGCGTCACCCGGCCTTTGAGCAGGACTTCCCATCTATCTTCCGCCACCTCATGGACCAGGACCAGGTCCACTTTGCCCCCGCTCGTGCGCTTCCGGCCGGCCAGGCGGGCCGCCAGCACTTTCGTGTCGTTCACCACCAAGAGGTCCCCTGGGTTCAAGAGGGAGGGCAGATCCGAGACTCGCCGATGAGAGCACGCCCCTCCCGCACGAGGCAAGACCAACAGACGGGCCTGGTCTCTGGGTTCGACGGGTCGGTCGGCAATGAGAGCGGGATCGAAGGGAAAATCGAAGTCGGAGAGTACCATCAGGGCTTGGATGAGACAGCCGAAGCAATCTGGCGCCAGTCTTTGAGTTCGGTCCCCGGAAAATAATGCCGCAAGATCGTGGCCACAGGATAGCCGAGACCGGCCATCTCCTTAGCCCCCCACTGGCAGAGCCCCACCGCATGGCCGGCGCCCCGCCCCCTGAGCACCACGGTCTGTCCCACCGCTTCCACCTCGAACTGCGTGCTCGGGATCACGGAATATCCCACCAGACGTCGCAGGTCTTCGCCTCGCAGGACCAACTCGCCTTGGGCGTGCAAGAGTCTGAGCTTGGCCACACGGCCGGCTGCGCTGTAGGCAAAAGGGGTGAGGCTTGCGATCGGCCCCACCGCGATCCCCTGCCGCTTGAGACTGCTTTCCAAGTCCTGGAGCTTGAACTCGGCCCGCCATTGATAATAGGGAGAGTTCTGATCGAAGGGACATTCCACCCCCTTCAAGTAGGGCAAGTCCTTGGACCAGACGTTCATGGCATCTTCCGTCGGCCCAGCGGCAGTCGAGGAGAAGGCTGCCAGAATGGGCGCCCCCCTGTATGTCAGGATCAATCCCCGCGTCGATTCGACGGCCTGCTGGACGCGCTCGTCCAGCCCATGCCGGCCACGATAGACTTGATCCTGGGTCCCGGCCACCACGTCGTAGTCGCGCTCCCGGCCGGCAAGGCGCTGATAGAGGACATAGGTCCTGGCCACCACCGCCTGGACTTTGAGGGCTTCCGGATGCCAACCGGCATGCATCTCCGAGGGAACCACCCCCTTGACGTATTCCTCCAGATCCACCGTATTGAGCACAGCCAGGCCTGTTCCTTTGGCCATGACCTGGATCACTCCGCCCACGACAAGGGCCGTGGCACCCACCGCCACCCTCATGTCTTCCTCCTGTCCCTTGACCGTCAGGCTGTCGGCCGTGAAGGTCCTGCCATCCGGACCGCTCGCGACTACTCCACCCGCGCCGGTCCCGTTCGAGCCGAGCGTGACAACCACCGGGCTTGGGACCAGCCGTTCTTCTCCGGCTCCAGAGCGCAGCACCAAACCACGGTCAGCCGAGAGCGTCACTTGCTTGGCATCCTGCGCCAGCAGAACGCGAATGGGGTCCGCCGCCTGGGCCGAGGGGGCCAGCAGGATCGCGCTCAAGAGCCCATAGATCACCGCGACCGAACGCATGAGGCTCACCGTTTGAAAAAAAAGTACATCAGCAAGCTTAACACGAGACTGAGCACAATGCTGGTGGCCAGGGGGAAATAGAAGGTGAACTGGTCCCGCTTAATCAGGATGTCGCCGGGCAGCTTGCCGACCCATCCCAAAAATTGGCCCAAGAATTGGCCGATGCCGCCGGGGCCAGCCCCCTTGCCGAGTGCCGTCAGAAGGGCGCCGACGAGGACGAGGACGACGCCGAGAAGGATGACGGCCCTGCCCAGCCCGCTCCAGTCCTCCATGCGCTACCCCACGAGGCATTCGGCGATCTGGACGGCGTTCAAGGCCGCGCCTTTCCGGAGGTTGTCCGAGACCACCCACAGGTTCAGTCCGTTCGGAATCGACTCGTCTTCCCTGATACGGCCGACATAGACCTCGTCCTTGCCGGCCACATCCAATGGCATGGGGTAGAGGGCATGGGCGGGGTCGTCGTAGACCAGCACCCCCGGCGAATCGGCCAGAACCGCGCGCGCCTCGTTGGCCGATATTTTCCGCTCCGTTTCGATGTTGACCGCCTCCGAATGGCCGACATAGACCGGCACCCGCACGGTCGTGGCCGTGATCTGGATCGAATGGTCGCCCATGATCTTCCTGGTCTCATGCACCAGCTTCATTTCTTCCTTCGTATAGCCCGTGGGCAAGAACTCGTCGATCTGCGGCAGGCAGTTGAAGGCGATCTGATAGGGATAGACCTTCGGCTTCGCTTCCCGAAAACTGAGCAGCGCCTGACATTCCTCCATCAATTCATCCATCGCCTCCTTGCCGGTCCCCGACACGGACTGGAACGTGGTGACGACAATGCGCTTGATGCGGACCGCGTCGTGCAACGGCTTGAGCGCCACGACCATCTGGATCGTGGAGCAGTTCGGGTTGGCGATGATGCCCTGGTGGTCGGCAAGAGCCTGGGGGTTGACCTCCGGAACCACCAGCGGGACCTTCTTGTCCATCCGCCAGGCCGCGCTGTTGTCGATCACCACCGCGCCGGCCTTGGCCGCGATGGGGGCAAACTCCTTGCTGACATCGCTGCCGGCCGAAAACAGGGCGATGTCGATCCCCGTGAAGGAGTCCTTGGTCAGTTCCTGCACCGTGATCTCGCGGCCCTGAAAGGACACGGTCACGCCGGCGGAACGGGACGAAGCCAGGGGAACCAGCGTCTCCACGGGAAACTTCCGTTCCTCCAAGACCTCGATCATCTCGACCCCGACCGCGCCGGTCGCCCCGACCACGGCCACTTTATAGGCCGCCTTCTTCGTCAACATTTTCTCCGCCCTTCCTCTGCCATCCCGTCGCACATCACGGTTTTCAGGCCGCAACCATCCGTATCCGGTGGTTGAAGGTATCCGCAATGAACATCGTCCCCTGCCGGTCCACGGCAACCCCAAAGGGATAGTTCAAACCGCTCTCCCGCGCCGGCCCGCCGTCTCCGCAAAAGCCCGCGACGCCGTTGCCCGCCACGAGCGTGACGATCTTCTTCCGCCGGTCCCACCGCCGGATCAAATGGCTATCCGAGTCGGTGAGCAGAATATGCCCCTCCGGATCGATCGCAATGCCGTAGGGCCGCGAGAGGCTGGTGGAGAATTCATTCGGTTGTCCCTGGTACCGATACTCTCCCCCGTCGCCGGCCACGGTGCTGATCAAGCCGGTGGCGCAGTCCACCCGGCGAATCCGCCCGTTGAAAGTGTCGGCAATGTACAACTGCCCATCCGAATCCAACGCAAGACCGCTGGGCCCGGCCAGACCCGCTTCCGTCGCAGGCAGGCCATCGCCGGTATAGGCCGCCTGTCCCGTCCCTGCCACGGTCGTAATAACCCCCGTGGCTACGTCTATTTTGCGGACCCGGTTGTTGCTCTGGTCGGCAATGTACAGATTCCCTCCCGCATCCACCACCAGCGCCGAGGGGTCGTTGAGGGCCGCAGAGACGGCGGGCCCTCCGTCTCCGCTCCAGCGTCGCTGGCCCGTGCCGGCAATCGTCGTGATCGTCCCGGTCGCGGCCTCCACCTTCCGGACCCGATGGTTCATGGTGTCCGCGATGAACAGATTCCCCTGCGCGTCCAACGCGACCGCCGTCGGGAAGTTCAGCAGGGCCTGCAGGGCGGGGCCTCCATCGCCTTGGCACCGCTTGGACTGCGGCGCGGCCCCGGTCACAAACCGGACCGTGCCGCTCAGGTCCCCAAGCTGCGCAAACTTTTCCGTGGTCTGCGTCCGGGCGCTTCCCAGCGGATCGTCCTCGTCGAAATCAGAAGACCCGCAAGCCCCGACCGGTTCGCGTTCAATCTGGGGCGCGTCGTTCGGTCGGCCGGCAACGGTGGTGACGATCCCTGTGGCAAGGTCCACCTTGCGGACCACATGGTTTTCGGAATCCGCAATATAGAGGGACCCGGCTCCGTCGAGCGCCAGACTCTTCGGCTCGTTCAGGCGAGCCGCAACGGCCGGCCCATGGTCGCCGAAGTGGCCCGGTTCCCCCGTGCCTGCAATGGTGACAATCGTCCCGGATTTTGACGACACGAGCATTCGACGCCCCTACCCTTGCAAGAAGTTCCGAAGAATCGCCTCCCCCATCTCCTTCGTGCCGACCAGCTTGCCTCCGGGACTCTGAATGTCCTTGGTCCGATACCCCTGCTCCAGCGTCAGAAGGATGGCCCGCTCGACGGCCTCCGCCTCCTTGTCCAGGCGCAACTGATAGGCCAGCAGCATGGCGGCAGAAGCGATCGTGGCGATGGGGTTGGCCAGGTTCTTGCCGGCAATGTCCGGGGCGCTCCCGTGAATCGGCTCGTACATCCCGGCGGTGGCCCCGATGCTGGCCGAAGGCAACATCCCGATGGACCCGGTCAACATGGCCGCTTCGTCGCTAAGAATGTCGCCGAACAGATTGGTCGTGACCAGCACATCGAACTGCTTCGGATTCCTGATGAGCTGCATGGCGCAATTGTCCACGTACATGTGGGTCAGCTCGACGTCCGGAAACCCCTTGTGGACCTCGATGACCACGCGCCGCCAGAGTTCGGACGATTCCAGCACATTGGCCTTGTCCACGGAGACGACCTTCCGCCGCCGCTTCCGCGCCGCCTCGAAGGCCACTTTGGCGATGCGCCGGATTTCCTCGGTCGTATAGACTTCCGTATTGACGCCCCGCTCGCCATCAGCCGTCTTCTCGATGCCCTTCGGCTTGCCGAAATAGATTCCCCCGGTCAATTCGCGCACGACGAGGAGGTCGATGCCCTCGATCACCTCCCGCTTCAACGTCGAGGCATCGGCCAGCATGGGATAGAGCTTGGCGGGACGCAGGTTGGCGAAGAGTCCGAGCTGCTCCCGCAGCCCCAGCAGGGCCCGTTCCGGGCGGAGCCGGTATTCGAGCCCTTCCCACTTGGGACCGCCCACCGCCCCCAGCAGCACCGCATCGCTCTCTTTCGCCAGCGCAAGCGTGTCGTCCGGCAAGGGCACTCCGACCCGGTCGAGGGCCTGTCCGCCCACCAGCCCCTCCACAAACTCGAAGGTATGGTGGAACCGCTCCCCGACCGCCTTGAGGACCTTGACCGCCTCGGGCACAATTTCCTGTCCGACTCCGTCGCCGGCCAACACCGCCATACGCGCGTTCACTCGACATTCCCTCCTTGCTAGACCCGCACGGACCTCCGAAACAACCGAGTCACTCTACCCATGATCCGCGCGTCAAATCAAGCCGACTTTCTTCGATGGATCGACATCCTTCGAGGTCCAAAAGGCCAGTTTGTTGATGGCGTTGAGATAGGCCTTGGCCGAGGCCAGGATGATGTCCGTATCGGCCCCATGGCCGATGGCCGTCTTGCCGCCTTCCTCCAGCCGCACGGAGACCTCCCCTTGCGCGTCGGTGCCGCCGGTAATGGCCTTGACCGCATAAGACAGCAGCCGGCTCTTGGTCTGCGTCATGACGGCAATGGTGCGATAGGCGGCATCCACCGGCCCGTCGCCGGTGCCGGTCTGAGTCATCGCCTGCCCGTCGATCTCCAACTCCACCGTGGCGGTCGGCACCCGGTTGGTCCCGCTTTCGATCTGCAGGGCCTTCAGCGCCACGCGCTCGGGAATGCGCGCGGTTTCTTCGGAGATGATGACGTCCAGGTCCTCTTCGTACAGTTCCTTCTTCTGGTCCGCCAACTTCTTCACCCGTTCGAAGGCGCGGGCGATCTCCTCTTCGGAGGGCTTATAGCCCAACTCTTCGATCCGCTTCCGGAAGGCATGGCGGCCGGACAGCTTCCCCATGATCAGCTTGCTCTGGACCAATCCGATGGACTCGGGCCGCATGATCTCGTAGGTGCTCTTCTCCTTCAATAGCCCGTCCTGGTGAATGCCCGACGTGTGGGCGAAGGCGTTGGCGCCGACGATCGCTTTGTTCGGCTGGATCAGCATGCCCGTGATCTTGCTGACGAGGCGGCTGGCCTTGGAAATCTCTTCGGTGCGGATGGCCGTATCCGCCCCGTAGAAATCCTTGCGGGTCCTGAGCCCCATGACGATTTCCTCCAGCGCGGCATTGCCCGCCCGTTCGCCGATCCCGTTGATCGTGCATTCCACCTGCCCGGCCCCTTCCAGGATGGCGGCCAAGGAGTTGGCGACGGCCAGGCCCAGGTCGTTGTGGCAATGGACCGAGATGACCGCCTGGGCGCTGTTCCGCACCTTCTCGCGAATCCCGCGGATCAGCAGGCCGAATTCCTGCGGGGCAGCGTACCCCACCGTGTCGGGAATATTCACGGTCCCGGCGCCGGCCTCGATCACCGCCTCCAGCACTTCGTAGAGATAGGCGGGATCGGAGCGGCTGGCGTCCATCGGCGAAAATTCCACGTCGTCCACGTAGCCGCGCGCGAACCGCACCATCTCCACCGCCCGCTTCAGCGCCTCGTCCCTCGTCATGCGAAATTGGTATTTGAGATGAATGTCCGAGGTCGAGAGAAAGGTATGGATCCGGACCTTGGACGCCCCCTTGAGCGCCTCCCAGGCCCGCGTAATGTCTTCCGGCTTGGCCCTGGCCAGGCTGCAGACGGTCGGCCCTTCCACTTCATGGGCCACCTGCCTGACCGCCTCGAAATCGCCCGGCGAGCTGTAGGCGAACCCGGCCTCGATGATGTCCACCCCCAGCCGGGCCAACTGCTTGGCGATCATGACTTTCTCTTCGACGTTCATGCTCGCCCCGGGCGATTGTTCGCCGTCCCGCAAGGTGGTGTCGAAAATCTTGATCATGCGCGTCATGGGTCACCTCTTCCTTACGTGTCGCCGCCGCTCACGACGACCACAAACAAAAAAGCCTTCCGCCCCGCCAGGGACGAAGGCTTGCGCGCTCCGTGGTACCACCCTGATTCGGTGCCGGCTTCGCTGAGCGGCCGGGCACCCTCATTGAATCCGTTACGAGGATCAGGCGGGACCCGCTACGTTGTGCCGGCTCCGGTGAGGAGCGTTTCACGGGCCCGGCTCCGAGGCGAGTTCAGCGGCCGACGGGCTGGTTCGCACCCTGTCCACCCTGTTGCGTGGACGCCACCAGCTCTCTCCAACCGTCGGGACCGCCTACTACTCCTCTTCTCAGCCGTTCTGTTCTTTCGTCTCTGTCAGGGGCTGCTCCGAACCAGCCCGTCCTTTTTTGCCGAATGCTTTGGCCAGCAGGCCAACGCCCTTCTCCAAGATTCCCAGGGCGGCATAGCCGGCCACGGTGACAAACAACATCACTTGAGGCCAGGCCACCACCAGCATCAGCGCCAGAATCGCCCAGACCAGATAGTTGAAGTGGTGGTCGCCCTTGAACTTGAGGTCTTTAAAACTCCGGTACTTAATCGTGCTGACCATCAAAAACGCCAGGGTCAACGTCATGATCAAAATCAGCATGGGTTTGACTTCGGCCCCCATGCGGAGAATGTGATGGTCGAAGATCACCAGGGTCGCAATGACGCTGGCCGCGGCCGGAATGGGCAGGCCGGTGAAGTATTTGCTCTCCGAGGCGGCCGCCATCACGTTGAACCGGGCCAGGCGCAACGCGCCGCAGGCCACGAAGGCGAACATGACCGCGGAGCCCACCATGCCGTGGGCGCTCAAGGCCCAGGAATAAATCAGCAAGCCCGGCGCGACCCCGAACGACACCAGGTCGGCCAAGGAGTCGTACTCCACGCCGAATTGGCTGGTGCTATTCATCCACCGGGCGGACTTCCCGTCCAGCATGTCGAAAATCAGCGCGACCATGATGGCAATGGCCGCCGTCAGGTAGTTGGCGTTGAAGACGGCCAAGATCGAAAAGAGCCCGCAGAACAAATTGCCGGTCGTCAGCAGGTTCGGGATTAAGTAGCCGCCCCGCCGACGCTTCGATTCTTTCATGACCGATTTGCCGTCTTTCATGAAGGTCCCTCGCATCACGCCTCCATACCCGCTTGATCGAGCCGCCGCGTTCGATGAAACCGCGGCGGAGAGTTACTCGGCCTCCGGCGAACGATCCGCCAATTCGGCCAAAACGGTCTCGCCGCCCGTGACGCGCGCCCCGACGCCGACCCGCACCTTCGCCCCCAGGGGGAGGAACAGGTCCATCCGCGAGCCGAAGCGAATCAGGCCGAACCGTTCGCCACGACTCACCGTCTCGCCGGGGGCGGTCCAACAGACGATCCGCCGCGCGATCAGACCGGCCACCTGGACGCAGAGCACCTTCTGCCCGCGCGGCGTTCGGATCATGACGGCGTTCTGTTCGTTCCGCAACGTGGCCTCCGGCCGATTGGCCGCGAGAAACCGCCCGGGCTGATAGGCCACGTCTTCCACCATCCCCTCACAGGGCATCCGGTTGACATGCACATCGAACACGTTCAGGAAGATGCTGATCCTGGTGCTCTGTTCCTTCAGAAACCGAGGCTCGAATTCTTCCGCAACCGCGATGACCCGCCCGTCGCCCGGGGCCACGACCGCGCCTGCCGCGGAGGGAACGCTCCGCTTGGGGTTGCGAAAAAACCACGCGATGAACAGCGTCACCGCGCCCAGGGCCAGCGCGGAGCCCGTCCCACCCAACGAACCGGCCAGCGCCGCCGCGCCGCCCGCCGTCGCAACGAAGGGAAGCCCCTCTTTGACGATGGGGATGCCGACTGCGCGATCAGCCATTAAAAGCCCTCAGCATTCGGCTATCCGCTTTCAGTCTCCGGCTGAGCGCTGAAGGCCGATAGCGTCCGATCAGTTCTTGGCCTTATCGACCAGCTTGCCCTTTTTCAACCAGGGCATCATCGCCCGCAACTTGGTCCCGACCGTCTCGATCGGATGGGCTTCCCCCTTCGCCAGCAACGCGTTGTACACCGGCCGGTTGGCCTGGTTCTCCAGCACCCATTCGCGGGCGAACCGTCCGCTCTGGATTTCCTCCAGGATTTTCCGCATTTCCTTTTTCGTCTCGTCCGTGATGATCCGAGGCCCGCGCGTCACATCTCCGTACTTGGCGGTGGTGCTGATCGAGTACCGCATGTTGGCGATCCCGCCCTCGTAGATCAGGTCCACGATCAGCTTGACCTCATGCAGACACTCGAAATACGCCATCTCCGGAGAATAGCCGGCTTTCACCAGCGTTTCGTAGCCGGCCTGGATCAGCGCGGTGATCCCGCCGCACAGCACCGCCTGCTCTCCGAACAAGTCGGTCTCGGTTTCCTCCCGAAAGGAGGTTTCGATCACGCCGGCCCGCCCGCCGCCGATCGCGCTCGCATAGGCCAGCCCGACGGCCTTGGTCGTCCCGCTGGGGTCCTGGTGGATCGCCAGCAGCGCCGGAACGCCGCTGCCCTTGGTGTATTCCGAACGGACCAAATGGCCCGGCCCCTTGGGCGCCACCATGAAGACGTTCACGCCGGCCGGCGGCACGATCTGGCCGAAATGGATGTTGAACCCATGGCCAAAAGCCAGGTAGGCGCCGTTTTTCAGATGTGGCGCAATCTCGTTTTTGTAAATGGCCGCCTGGGCTTCGTCCGGCGCCAGGATCATGACGATGTCGGCCCCCTTCACCGCATCGGCGACCGGCATGACCTTGAGTCCGCTCGCCTCGGCCTTTTGCCACGACGCGCCCTCTCGCAACCCCACGACGACGTTGACGCCGCTCTCTTTCAGATTGAGGGCATGGGCATGGCCCTGGCTGCCGTATCCGACGACGGCCACCTGTTTGCTGCGTATCTGCTGAAGGTCGGCATCCTGATCGTAATAAATCTTCATCAACAACTCCCGGGTGAATGCGGCTGGGCGAGACATCGCCCGGCGGATTGAATGCTGGTCTGTCGCGGTCAGTCTTTGGCGACGCGTTTCGGCTGCGCCGCCGTGGGCCGAACCGGCTCCCGCGCGATCGCCACGCGGCCGGTCCTGACCAGTTCCTTGATGCCGAGCGGCTGCAGCAAGTTAATGATCGCCTCGATTTTGTTGGCGTCCCCCGTCACCTCGAGCGTGTAGGTGGTCGGGGTGGAATCGATCACGTTGGCGCGGAAGATATCCGTGATCCGCAACGCCTCGGCCCGGTCCTCCGGCTTCGTATGGACCTTGATGAGCGCCGTCTCGC
>VGXD01000003.1 GCA_016873525.1 Nitrospira sp.
ACCTTCACCACCAGGACCTGGCCCTGCTTCCCGCTGAATTGCCCGCTGCTCCCGCGGTGGTCGTGAGGAGAGCCCGGCACCAAGTCAACCGGAAAGACGCTGGCCAGAAGCACCACGGCAAAGATCGCCCGCAGGTCCGAACGACCGGCCTTGTTGTCCCGTCGCTTCATATCCGTACCCATCATCGGTAGAGCCGAAGCCCCGTCACTTGCGAGACCAGTTCGTCCACCCGCCGGTTGACTGCGCTGAAGGGGTCCATGCAGAGGATCGTCTCCTCCCAATACCCGTTGAGCTTCAGGTAGGTCCAGTCCACCGTGTAGGAGCGGTTTTTGGCCCTCGCGAAACGGATGAAGTCGCCCCGGACCTTGGCCCGCGTCGTCTGCGGCGGAACCGACATGGCGCGCTGCACTGCCTCTTCATCCGCGACCCGCTCGGTCAGGCCGCGCGATTCCAGCAAGTAATAGAGCCCCCGCGTCCGCTTCACGTCGTGGTACTGAAGGTCCATCAGAAAGACCCGCGGATCGTCCCACCCGCAATCCTTTTTGTCCACGAAGGACTGGATGAGGAGCCGTTTGCTCACCCAATCGACCTCCCGATACAGCCGCATCGGATCGTCATCCAGCCGGTCGAGCATGGCTTCCCACTTCGCCAGCACATCGTCCAGGACCGGATCGTGCGCCTGGACCTGGAGATAATCGTGGGCCCGTTCCCAGTAGGCCCGCTGAATTTCGATCGCGCTCAACTGCCGCCCATCGTCCAGCTTGACCCGCTTCTTCAGCGTCGGATCGCGCGAAATCTCGCGGATGGCCTTCACCGGATCTTCCAGCTCCATGCCGGTGAGGGTAAAACCGTCCTCGATCATGGACAGGACCAGCGCGGCCGTGCCCACCTTGAGATAGGTCGCGTACTCCGACATGTTGGAATCGCCCACGATGATGTGGAGGCGGCGGTACTTCTCCGCATCGGCATGGGGTTCATCCCGCGTGTTGATGATGCTCCGGGAGGACGTCGTCGAAGACGAGGTTTTCTCATGGATGTGCTGAGCCCGCTGCGAGATGAAGTACTGGGGCTTGCCGGAGACCTTCAGCACCTTGCCCGCGCCGCAATAGATCTGCCGGGTCACGAAGAAGGGAATGAGCTGCTCGGTCACTTTCCAAAAGTCCACGTCCCGCCGCATCAGGTAATTCTCATGGCAACCGTAGGTATTGCCCAGCGAGTCCGTATTGTTCTTGAAAATGTAAATCTCCCCGGAGAGCCCCTCTTCCCTGAGCCGCTCCTCGGCCGCCGGCAGACAGGCCTCCAACAGCCGTTCCCCGGCCTTGTCGTGGACGACGAGGTCCAGGATGTTGTCGCACTCCGGCGTCGAATATTCCGGATGGCAGCCGGTATCTTGGTAGAAGCGCGCCCCGTTGACCAGAAAGGCGTTCGACGGCCAGCTGTTCGGGATGAGTCCCTCGAAGATGTAGCCGAGGACCTTCTCCATCGGCAGGTAGATACGCCCGTTCGGCGAGAAGATGAGGCCGTATTCGTTCTCGAGGCCGAAAATGCGTTGCTGCATAGGGGTGCGGCAATCGTGCCCGTGGGATGCCTTCAGCATACACTCCCGGGGAGGGTTCTTCAACTTCTCGCAGTTTTGAAGAAGCCAAAAAGTCATCAAGTCATAAAGTCTGAAAGTCATCAAGTCTCAGGACTTTTGACTTTAAGACTTTCGGACTTTATAGACTTTCCGACTTGAATGACGGTCAGGCAAGGAACTGGCGGGACTCGACGGGTGAAATACGGCGGAACTTGCGCCCCGTGCGCCCGCGGTCCAGGACCGCGATCTCGAGCCCCTCGAGGGGCAGCTTCTGGTTCGTGACGTTCTCCAGGGCCGCCACGCAGAGCGCCAGCGCATCCTTCAAACTCGGCGGGCCGTTTTTGTACCGCTCCTTCAGAAACACCTGGAGCGCTTCCGCCCGCCCCCCGATGGCCGCAAAGCCCCGTTCATCGAAGATGCTGCCGTCGAAGGAAATGCGGTACAACTCGTTCGTCTCCCTCGACTCGCCGACCTGCGCCACCAGAATCTCCACCTCCAGCGGCTTGATCTCCTGGCTGAAGATCGTGCCCAGGGTCTGCGAATAGCCGTTCGCCAGGGATCGGGCCGTCACGTCCTCCCGGCTATACATGTACCCCTTCAGGTCGGCGTGCCGGATGCCCGCCTTGCGCAGATTTTCAAATTCGCTGTACTTGCCGGCGCCGGAAAACGCGATGCTGTCGTAGATCTCGGAAATCTTATACAGCGAGACGCTGGGGTTGTCGGCGACCATCAAAACCCCGTCGGCATACTCCATCGCGATGATGGACCGGCCCTTGGCGATGCCCTTCTTGGCGTACTCCGCCTTGTCCTGCATCATCTGTTCGGGCGAGACGTAGTACGGCAGCGGCATGGCTAGGCTCCCCTCTTGCGTGCGTCGATCAGGGCGGCGTACAGCGTCCCGATCCGTTGTTCGTCGATGTCCGTGATGCCGGCGAGGCTGACCAGCTTGGCCGTCGGGTAGATGCCCCGCACGAGGTCCGGCCCGCCGGTGCCGACGTCCTCCTCGGCCGCGTTGTAGAGCGCGCGCAACGCAACCTGGAGGGCCTCCTCTTCGGACAGGTTTTTGCGGAAATGCTCCTTGATCGTGTTCCGCGCATCCTTGCCGCCCGAGCCGATCGAATGGTAGTCCGACTCCTCGTAGCGTCCGCCGGTGATGTCGTACTTGAAAATGCGCCCCTCGCTCCGCTTCAGATCGTACCCCACGTAAATCGGCAGCACGACCAGCCCCTGGAAGACCATCGGAAGATTGGCCTTGATCATCTGGCCGAGCTTGTTGGCCTTGCCCTCGCAGGACAGCTGCACCCCTTCCAGCTTTTCATAATGCTCCAGCTCGGTCTGAAAGATTTTGGCCATCTCGATGCAGGGCCCCGCGGCGCCGGCGATCGCCATCGCCGAATGGTCGTCGATTTTAAACACCTTCTCCATGCGACGGCCGGCGATCTGATAGCCCTCGGTCGCCCGTCGGTCCCCGGCAATCAACACGCCGCCCTGGTACTTGACCGCCAGGACCGTCGTGCCATGCGCCACCGGCGGCACGTGGCTCCCCCGCCCCTCGTCGAATCCCGAGGAGGAGAGGCCTGGCGCCGAGGTCCAGCCCTTGGCGGCCGGGGTCAAGTCCGGTCGCTGCTGCGCGAGGTAGTCGAAAAAACTCGATCCGTAGTTGTCGGGGAACAGCGGCACAGTGCGTGTCTCCTTCGGTTGAGCCGGCGGGGCCGGAACAGATGGCAATGGGGAACGATTCAGGCGGTCAACTTGGACAGCAAGGACTCCGCCGAGTCGGACGCCTCCAGGAGTTCGCGCGTGAGGGACTCGGTCCCGCGCAAGGGCTCCATCAACGGAATCCTCTTGATCGTGGTATTCCCCACGTCGAACAACACCGAGGTCCAACTCCCGGCGTAGACCTGACGGGGAAATTTCTTGAGGCAGTGGCCCCGGAAATAGGCCCTCGTGCCGGTCGGCGGCAGGTGCACCGCCCTGGCCACCTCGCTGTCCTGGACCAGCCGGTCGATCAGGTTGCTGCGCTCCAGCGTGTAATACAGCCCCTTCTCGGGCCGGACGTCGTGGTACTGAATATCCATCAGCGCGACACGGGGATCGTCCCACCCGCAGCCTTTGCGGTCCATGTAGGACTGCATCATCTGGCGCTTGGCCACCCAGTCCAACTCCCGCACCAGCAGCCTGGGGTCCTGTTCCAGCTTGTCCAACACTTCCTCCCACCGGACCAGCACATCCTTGGTAACCTGCGCCAGGTCATGGCAGGCGAAGTAATCCATGGCGGCCCGAAGATACGCGCGCTGGATGCCGACGGCGGAAATGGCGCGGCCGTCGGCCAGCTTCAAGGCGCGCTTCATCTCCAGATCGCGCGAGACCTCCTTGATCGCCCGCACCGGATCGTCCAAGTCCAGCTTCGGAAACTCCACGCCGGCCTCGACCAGTTCCAACACGATCGCCAGGGTGCCGACCTTCAGGTAGGTGGACAGCTCGGCCATATTGGCGTCGCCGACGATGACGTGAAGCCGGCGATACTTCGCCGGGTCCGCGTGCGGTTCGTCGCGGGTATTGATGATCGGGCGCTTGACCATCGTGTTCAGGTCCACCAGACACTCGAAGAAATCGGCGCGCTGGGAAATCTGATAGTCTGCGGGCTTCGTCTGGTTCTCCGAGCCGACCTTGCCTGACCCCGCGTAGATTTGCCGGGTCACCAGGAACGGCAGCAACACCTGTGCGATTCTCTCGAAGGGAACGGAGCGGGCCACGAGGTAATTCTCGTGGTAGCCGTAGCTGTTGCCTTTCCCGTCCGAGTTGTTCTTGTACAGGAGAAACTTTTCTCCGCCTCGGTCCCGCGCCAAGGCTTGCAGGCAATCGGCCACGACCCGCTCGCCGGCCCGCTCGAAGGCGACCAGTTCGCGGGCATTCGTGCATTCCGGGGTGGAATATTCGGGATGGGCGCCGTCCACGTAGAGGCGGCCGCCGTTGGCGAGCAGCCGGTTCAAGAGGCGGTTGTAGTCCGGCCCGGGCCGCTCCCGCTCGCCTTCCGCTTCAAACCCGCGGGCATCCAGCAGCGGATTCTCGTTCTCGTAGTCCCACAGGGCCTGGGGGGCCGGCAGGGCCGGGTAATGGCCGATCAGTTGGATGGAGTTGGAGACAGGATCGAGGGCGTCCGCATCACGCGCCGCAATACCGAACTCTGTTTCCGTGCCCAATACGCGAGAAAAAAGCATGCCCCGCTTCCCGCTCCCGGGTTAGAAATAATGGCCGGTGCTGATCGTTTCGATCCGCCTGGATTCGGTGGAGCTGGCCGTGATGGTCCGGACGTGGACGATTTTTTCGCCTTTCTTCCCGGCGATCTTGGCCCAGTCGTCCGGATTCGTGGTGTTCGGCAGGTCCTCGTGCTCCTTGAATTCGTCCCGGATCGCCTGGAGAAAATCCTCCGACTTGAGCCCTTTTTCCTGGGACGCAATCGTGCGCTTGATGGCGAACTTTTTGGCCCGCGACACGATGCCCTCGATCAAGGCGCCGCTGGCGAAGTCCTTGAAGTAGAGAATCTCCTTCTCGCCGCTCACGTAGGTGACCTCCAGGAACTTGTTCTCCTCGGACATCGCATACATGGCCTCGACCGTCAGCCCGACGAGCCGCTCGACCATGGCCGCGCGATCCCCCGTCTGGCGCTCGACTTCCTCGGCGGCAAAGGGCAGGTCCGGCGTGATGTACTTGGAGAAAATCTCCCGCGCGGCATGGGCATCGGGCCGCGAAATCTTGATCTTGATGTCCAACCGTCCGGTCCGGAGCACGGCGGGATCGATCAGGTCCTGCCGATTGCTGGCCCCGATCACGATCACGTTGCGCAACCGCTCGACCCCGTCGATTTCGGACAGGAACTGCGGAACGATGGTGGACTCGATGTCGGAAGAGATGCCGGTGCCGCGGGTGCGGAAGAGGGCGTCCATTTCGTCGAAGAACACGATGACCGGATTGCCGTCGGCGGCCCGCTCCTTGGCCTTTTTGAACACCTCCCGGACCTGCCGCTCGGACTCGCCCACGTATTTGTTCAACAACTCGGGGCCCTTGACGTGAAGGAAAAAGCTGCGGACTTGCTTGCCGGTCAGGTGGCCGAGTTTTTTGGCGATCGAATTGGCCACGGCCTTGGCGATCAACGTCTTGCCGCACCCCGGCGGGCCGTAGAGCAGCACCCCTTTGGGGGGACTCAGCTTGTGTTCCGCAAACAACTGCGGATGGAGGAACGGCAGCTCGACCGCATCGCGGACTTGCTCGATCTCCTTGGCCAGCCCGCCGATGTGGTCGTAGTCCACGTCCGGCACTTCCTCCAGGACCAACTCCTCCGCTTCGGACTTCGGCAGCTTCTCGATGACGCAGCCGGACCTAGGGTCGTAGAGCAGATGGTCCCCGACGCTGAGCCGTTCCAGCAACAGCGGCTCGCCCAGTTCCGCGACTTTCTCTTCGTCGAAGTGCAGCGTGATCAGCGCGCGATGCCCCTCCAGGAGGTCCTTCAGGCGCACCACCTCCCCCTGCCCGTCGAACCCGCGGGCCTCGATGACGTTGAACGCCTCGTTGAGAACCACCTCCTGCCCCTTGCGCAGGGTCTTCGCCTTGATGGAGGGGTGGAGGGACACTTTCATTTTGCGGCCCGAGACATACACGTTGGCCGTCGAGTCGTCGTTGAGGCTGGAGAAGATCGCGTAAGACGACGGCGGCGCGGTGAGCTTTTCCACTTCCGCGCGCAAGGCTTCGATCTGCGCCTTGGCCGCCTGAAGCGTGGCGGAGAGTTTTTCGTTTTGCTTGTGGGCTTGTTCGACTTGAGAACGCGACTGATAGAGCTGCCGGAGCTCCTCCTCCATCGCGTGGAGCTGGGCGCGAAGCCGCTCGGCTTCGCGCTGGGGGTCGTCGCCTCCCCTCACAGGAGCGGCCTCCCCCTCTGAGATTCGCTCGGTAAGTTTCTTGACGGAATCGCGGAGAGTGGTAAGCCGACCTGGACTCCTCTTTGACTCAGCCATCGCGTTGCACCCCTCATCGTTCGGCAAGCTCGACGGAACTGAAGGCCCAAGGTGGAAGGAATTCTATCACCGACCCCCCAAGCGGTCAACTCTCGCGCAGAATCACGCAACGACGCCAACGCGCAGCATGTCCGCGATACAACCCTCCGTTACCCTTCCGCGCGAGAGGCGGCCACCGCGTCGAGCAGCGCCCTGGTGGCGCCGGCCACATCCGGGGCGGACAAAATCGCGGAGACCACGGCCGCGCCCGACGCCCCCGCTCGCCGCACTGCGCCGACCCGCGCCGCCGTGATGCCGCCGATCGCCAGCACCGGCATCCGGCATCGCCGGGCCGCCTCTTCGATCGGCTGAAGACCGATGGGGTCGCCATAGCGACGCTTCGACGGCGTCTCATAGACCGGGCCCAGCAGGGCGAAGTCCGCGCCCTCGGCTTCGGCTCTCACCGCTTCCTCCACCGAATGGGCGGAGACCCCGATCAGGCGGTCAGGCCCCAGCAGCCGACGCACGACCGCCACCGGCAGGCTATCGGCGCGAAGATGGACGCCGTCCGCCCCCACCGCCAGCGCCACATCCACGCGGTCGTTGATCAGCAGCCTGGCTCCATGCCGGCGCGTGAGCCGGCGCAGCTCCTCGGCCAAGGCCAGCAGGGGACGAATCGTCAGGTCTTTTTCCCTGAGTTGAACCGCGCGAAGGCCTGCACCAAAGGCTTGGTCGAGCAGCAGGCTCAGTTGACGTCCGCCGGTCTGGTGGCGGTCGGTGACGAGGTAGAGGTCGAAATCAAGGCGGGGCATAGAACCGTGAAGCGTCATTCGCGAAGCGTCGTTCGTTTGATCATCCTGCCCTTCACGCTTCACCCATCACGTTTCACCTGTCTTACAGCATGCCTTCGATCGGGCTGCTGGCGTTCGCGTAGAGCTTTCTGGGAATCCGCCCCGCTTTGAATGCCAAACGCCCGGCTTCCACGCCGTACTTCATGGCCTCGGCCATCATGATCGGATCCTTCGCGCCGGCAATGGCGGTGTTCATCAGCACCGCATCGGCGCCCAACTCCATCGCCAGCGCCGCATCGGAGGCGGTCCCGACGCCGGCATCCACGATGACCGGCGCCTTGACGGTTTCCAGGATGATCTTGAGATTGTAGGGATTGCGGATGCCCAGCCCTGACCCGATCGGCGCGGCCAAGGGCATCACGGCCGGGCAGCCGATGTCCACCAGCTTCTGGGCCACAATGGGATCGTCGTTCGTATAGGGCAGGACGATAAACCCTTCCTTGACGAGAATCCTGGCCGCCTCGATCAGCCCTGCCGTGTCCGGGAACAGCGTCCGCTCGTCCCCGATCACTTCCAGCTTCACGAGGTCCGAGACGCCCGCAGCCCGCCCCAGCCTCGCGTAGCGCAGGGCATCTTCCACCGTGTAGCAGCCCGCCGTGTTGGGGAGGATCGTGTATTTCTTGGGGTCCAGATAGTCCAGGAGGTTTTCCTTCGACCGGTCGGTGATGTTCACCCGGCGCACCGCCACCGTCACCACGTCGGCGCCGGACGCCTCGATGGCCTTCTTCGTCTCGATGAAATCCTTGTATTTTCCGGTCCCGACCCAGAGCCGGGACTTGAATTCACGGCCTGCAATCACCAGCCGATCGTCACTCATGATTGACTCCCTCAAAAAACTGTCAGCTCTCAGCACTCAGCCGGTTCAATTCTGCTTCTGGCTGAAAACTGATAGCCGATGGCTTCTTCACTTCCCCCGCCGATGAAACTGATAATTTCGATCCGATCCCCGTCCTTGAGCCCCCGCGCGTCAAAGGCTCCTTTCTCCAGGATTTCCCGGTTGACCTCGACCGCCACACGGTCAGGCCGAATGTCCAACTCGCGCAAAAGGTCCGCCACCGTCGAACCGGCCTGCGCCGCGCGCTGTTCCCCATTGACGTGAATCTGCATGGCCGCCACCCTTGTGCATCCTACGGGACGATAGAATCCCTTGTCAATAAAGGCGAGACGAGGCCTCTGGAACTGCGCCGGCGCTGCCTCTATACTACGGTCCGGCAAGGAGCGGAGGGGGCCGATGACGGAGACGAACAGAGCGCTCGCGCAGATATTCCTGGCGATGGCCGATTTGCTGGCCGTCCGGCGGGACAACCCGCACCGCATCCGGGCCTACCGCCGCGCCGCCGAGTCGCTCAGGGACCTGCCAGAAGATGTAGCCACGCTGTCTCAGCGGGGGGCCTTGCAGGAGATTCCCGGAATCGGGAAAGACCTTGCCGCCAAGATTCAGGAGTATCTCAAGACCGGCGTCATCCAATCTTACGAAGCGATCAAGGCCCCCCTGCCTCCGGAGATCGCCACTTGGACCACGCTGCCGGGCCTCTCAGACACCGTCGTCCAGCACCTCTATTTTCGGTTGGGCATCGGGACCTTGGCCGACCTGGAAACCCTGGTCCGCTCCCACCTGCTGCGCACCCTCCCCGGCGTCACGGCCACGGAAGAAGCGCTCTTGGACGCCATTCACGCAAGACAGCAGGAAGAAAACCCGCCGGCTGGACGATGACGCCGCGTTCCTATTCGGACTGCATCGCCAAGCCCGTTTTGGCTTACAGCGGTTTCAGGTCCTTGAAGATCTTCCAGGTCTTGAGCAACTCCACCGCCTTCTGAAGCTGCGCGTCCTCCTCTAGCGGGGTCTCGCCCACGACTTCCGCCGATGGCACCGCTCCTTTGGCCGATTCATTCCCCGCCTTGGGCGGCGCTGCCGCCTCCTTGGCCTTGGATGTACGGCCCTCGCCTTCCTTCCCCTCTTTGCCCTCTTTGCCCTCTTTGTCGCTGACCTTGGCCACCGTCACCGGCTGGAGTTTGACGACGATGTCGGGGGTAATGCCGGTAGATTGGATGGACCGGCCCTTCGGCGTGTAGTACTTGGCCGTCGTCAGGCGCAGCCCGGACCCATCCGCCAGAGGCAGAATCGTCTGGACCGACCCCTTCCCGAACGAGGTCGTCCCGATGATCACGGCCCGGCCCCAGTCCTGTAACGCGCCGGCCACGATCTCCGACGCGCTCGCGGACCCTTCGTTGACCAGAATGATCAGCGGATACTCTTCCGGCTGGTCCTTGATCCGCGACAGGTACTCGTCCTTCCGTCCATCCCGCCCCTTGATGTAGACGACCAGCTTGCCGGAGGGAATGAACTGTTCCGAGACCTCGACCGCCGACGTCAGGAGGCCGCCCGGATTGTTCCGAAGGTCCAGGATGGTGGACTGCAGTTTCTGCTCTCGAAATTGCTTCAACACGCGGCTGAGGTCCTTGCCCGTGGATTCCTGAAACTGCGTCAGCCGGACATAGGCGATGTTCCCTTCGATCACCTTGGACTTGACGCTCTCGATCTTGATGGTGTCCCGCACCAGGGTGAAAGCGAGGGGGTCCGTAACCCCGTCGCGCTGGATGGTCAGGGTCACCTTCGAGCCCTTCGGTCCGCGCATCTTCTGGACCGCCTCCATGAGGGTCAGGTCCTTCGTCGCATCGTCATTGACCTTGGTGATGAAGTCGCCGGCCTTGATGCCGGCCTTCTGCGCCGGCGTGCCCTCGATCGGCGCGATCACCGCGAGGCGGCTCTCCTTGATCCCGATCTGGATGCCGACCCCGCCGAATTCCCCCTTGGTCTCGACTTGAATCTCCTTGTACATCTCCGGGGTCATGTAGGCGGAGTGCGGGTCCAAGGTGGACAGCATGCCGCGGATCGCGCCCTGGACCAGGTCCTTGGGCTTGGTCTCCTCCACATAATGCTTCTGGATCTGGGTGAGGACCTCCGAAAAGGTTTTGAGTTCCTCGTAGGTTTCGGTCGCGTGGCCCGTCCGCTCCCATCCCTTCCCGATCAGGACGCCGACGAGCAAGGTCACCGCGACGATCGGCCCCAGGTACCAGGTTCTGCGTTGCCGTGGCTGTTCCATAACGCTGGATTCCTTTCCGTTGAGTCGAATTATCTCACCGCCGTTTTGCCAACCAGAGCAGGGGGTCCACCGGATCCGCCCCTTCCCGCAATTCAAAGTACAGCGTGCTCTCCCCCGTCATCCCCGTATCGCCGGTCTCGCCGATCGCCTGGCCGGCCTGCACATGATCGCCCACCTTCGCCGACAGCTTCGAGGCATGGGCGTAGAGGGAGAAAAACCCGTTGGCGTGGTCCAGGATCATGACCAGCCCATAGCCCTTGAGCCAGTCCGCATAGGCCACCGAGCCGGGCATCACCGCCCGGATCGCACTGCCCTCCTCGGTGCGCAGCTCGATGCCTTTTTTCTGCACGTAGGTATCGAACGTCGGGTGCTTCTGCCGCCCGAAAAACGACACCACCTCGCCTTCGGCCGGCCAGTGCAGCGCGCCCTTGAAGGGATGGCTTCCGACGATCTCCTTCTTGGGCCGTACGGCGGCCGCCCGGCGCCGCTGCTCCAGGTCCCGCAGCAGCGCATCGACGCGGGACGCCGACTTCTCCAGTTCGGCCACCGCCCGATCGTAGGATTCTTTCTCGTGGGTTATCTTGGCCAGGACCAGGCCCTTTTGCCGCTTCAACCCCTGTATTTCATCGAGCTTGCGCTCCGTGCCCTGTTTGTAGGCCAGCATCTCGCTGCGGGCCGCGGCACGCTGGCGCTCCACCTCTTCCAACTGCACCAGGTCGCCTTGGTAGGCGTTCATCAGATCATACTCCCGTTTCGAGACCGCGGACAGGTACTGGAAGCGCCGCTGCAAGTCCCCGTAATTGTCGGCTGCGAGCAACGCCTTGAAATAGCCGAACCGGCCTTCCATATATTGGACCCGCAGTCTGGCCTGGATCGACCGCCGCCGATCGCTGATGTGCAGCCGCAGCAAGACCAATTGGGCGTTGATGGCTTCGAGTTCCTGATCCTTTTGCTTCAGCTGCCGGCTGATCGCCTGCCGCTCCTGCCGGCTGCGCATCAACCGATCGTCCAGATCCTGGATGGACTGCAGGGTGTTCTCCCGTTTTTTCTCGACCTCGCCGGCGTGTTTCTTCTTCTCCTCGATTTCTTCCTTGAGTTTCTCGAGGGTCTTGCGCTCCTGCTCGATCTTCTGATTGATGGGATCGTGCCGGTCCTTCCCGGCCAGCACCAGCGCCTTGGCTCCCGCCGCGAGCCAGAGCAGCCCCCCCGCAACCAACACCGGCGCCATGCGTCGCCGCCCGGACTCCCTCACGACCGGACCTTTCCGAATCCGAACAAGGAGACGAAGCTGCCGAGAAAACCCAGCACCAGACCGGCCAGGACCATCAAGAACGAAATGTGGGCGGGGAAAAATCTGAAGCCTGTCTCGATGCCCAAAAACCGCCCCGTCGGACCGAGCTGGTCGATGAACAATTCGAATCCGCCCTTGAGCAAGAGCAGCGCCAGCCCCGCCCCCAGGGCGCCCAGCACCGATCCCTCCAACAGGTAGGGTGTTTTAATAAAGGCGCCGGTGGCGCCGATCAGCCGCATGATCTCGATCTCGTCCCGCCGCGCATAGACCGTCAGCCGGATCGTATTCGCGATGATCGTCACGGAGGCGGCAGACAGCACGGTGCCGACCGCCACCGCGGCCAGTTCGAGATAGCCGATCACCACCGCCAGATTTTCGATCCACTCGCGGCTGTACTGGACCTGCGCCACGCCGGGCACGGACCGGAGCCGGTCGGACCAGCGCTGGACGGCATCGGAGGAGCGAAACTTGGGCACCAGGGTCACCACGAAGGAGGCCGGCAGCGGGTTCTCCCCCAGCCCTTCGAGCAGATGGGATTCGTCCGGGAACTGCGCGTGAAAATCGGCCAGCGCCTGCGCCTTGGACAGATACGTAAGCGACAAGACCTCCGGCTCCGCCTTGATCTGATGCTGGAGGGCGGTCACGCCTTGCGCCGTCAGGTTGTCCTGCAAATAGACGATCACCTTGATGTCGTCCTGCAACGAGCCGACCATGCCCCGAAGATTCAGGTAGAGCAGCAGAAACACGCCGAAGCAGGCCAGCGTGAAGGCCGTCGTGGCCACGGCGACGAGCGTCGTCGTCCGGTTGAGACGGATGTTCGTCAGGGCTTCCCGCAGCAGATAGCCGAGGCGCCTCAACGTCCGGCTCCTTCATCCGACGCCAGCTTGCCCTGCACCAGGGTGACGACCCGCCGGTTGACCTGCTCCACCACCTGACGGTTGTGGGTGGCGATGACCACCGTCGTGCCGCGCGCATTGATCGTCTTGAAGAGTTCCATGATCTCGCCGGCCAGCTCGGGGTCCATGTTGCCCGTCGGCTCGTCCGCCAGGAGCATCAGCGGCCCGTTCACGATCGCGCGCGCGATGCAGACGCGCTGCTGCTCCCCCGCGGACAACATGGTGGGACGGCTTTCCTTCTTGTGATCGATCCCGACGGCCTTCAAGGCCTCGGCCACCTTCCGCCTGGTATCGAAGGACGAGACGCCCTGGACCAGCAGCGGCAGGGCCACGTTGTCGAACACGCTTTTCTTCGGCAGGAGCTTGAAGTCCTGGAAGACGAATCCCATCGTGCGTCGGAGGGCGGGCACCTGCGAGGTCTTGATCCGCGCCACGTTCCGGCCCTGCACCAGAATCTGCCCTTCATCGGGCCGTTCCGCGCAGAACAGCAGCTTGAGCAACGTCGTCTTGCCGGCGCCGCTGGGCCCCATGAGCAGGACGAATTCGCCCTTCTCGATCTGGAGCGTCATGTCGGAGAGCGCCGGCCGCCGGTCGTAATATTTGGAGACGTGAAAAAGTTGGATCATAGTCCGCGTTCAGCCATCAGCGATCAGCCGTGAGCCCCCTGATCGCGCCTGCTTCCTTCCGTCTCATTATTGAGCTGACGGCTGAGTGCTTACCATCGGAGATCTTCTCCGGGCACCTCAAAGGCGTTTTCAATATGCTGGATCGCCTCCGGCTTGTCCGTCCCGCCCGTGCAGAGCACGACGTCGAACCGGCAGGCCCGATGTTTCACGCGATGCTGCGCCAGGTACTGCGCGGCCTGCCGGACGAGCCGCGCCTGCTTGCGTCCATCCACGGCGTAGAGCGCGCCGCCGCAAGCCTCGGTCCGTCGAGCCTTGACCTCGACGAACACCAGTACCTCGCCAGCCTGCGCCACCAGGTCCAGTTCGCCGGAGGGGGACCGGACATTCCGGCCCAGAATCCGATAGCCCTTGCGGCGCAAGTAGCGTTCGGCTTCCGACTCGGCCGCAAGCCCGAAGGCCCGCCGCGCAAGGCTCATGCCCCCTCCCCCACCGCTGCCACGCCCTGCGCCAGGTCCGGCTGACCGGCCCGACCCAGTGCCTGCCGCACGGGACGAAAACTCCGGCGGTGAATCTCGCAGGGCCCGTATTCGGCCAGCAGCCGAAGATGCTCGGGCGTCGGATACCCTTTGTGGATGTGGAAACGATATTGAGGATACCGCTGGTGGTATTCCAGCATGAGGCGATCCCGGGTGACCTTGGCGACGATCGAAGCGGCCGCGATGGAGACCGACAGCCCGTCGCCCTTGATAATCGCCCGCTGCGGCAGAGGCACCGAAGACAGAAACACCGCATCGATGAGCAAAAAGTCCGGCGGCACAGCCAAGGCCTGGATCGCCCTGCCCATGGCAAAGCGCGTCGCCTCCAGAATGTTGAGGGCGTCGATGGCCTGCGCATCGGCGAGCCCGATGCCGACGCCGATGGCCCGGCGGGCGATCTCGTCGTAGAGCCGTTCCCGTTCCGCCTCGGCCACCTGTTTGGAGTCGTTCAACCCCGGCAGGTCGCACCGGCGCGGCAAGAGCACCGCCGCCGCCACCACAGGACCGGCCAAGGGCCCGCGCCCGGCTTCGTCCAGCCCCGCGACCCGACGATACCCGCATCGCCGGGCCTCTGCCTCGAAGAAGTCGGTCGGCTCCACCAAGGCCCCCTCTCACATCCGCGGCGCAATGGTCGCGGTCCGAGCGCCAAGGCAGAACCGGCTTAGGCCTTGCCGGCCGGAGCCGCCTCTGCCGATGCGGCCGTTTCGGCGGCTTCCGCCGACGCGGCGGCAGCACGGGCGGCCTCGCCCCGCGCCTTGGCCTCGGGGGAATACTCCCGCTCCCCGACTTTGGCCATCTTGCCCTTCTTATCCCGCAGGTAATAGAGCTTGGCCCGGCGCACCTTGCCCTGACGGACCACGTCGATGCGGGTCACGATCGGCGAATGGACCGGGAAAATACGCTCGACGCCGACGCCGTAGGAAATTTTCCGGACCGTAAAGGTTTCGCTGTTCCGCCCGCCCTTGCGGCTGATCACCGTCCCCTCGAACACCTGGATACGTTCCTTTTCGCCTTCCACCACCTTGACGTGGACGCGGACCGTATCGCCGATCTCGAACGACGGAATGGTTTTCTTGGTCAACGACTGTTGGATGCGTTCCAACCGATTCATGATAATCTCCCTCCTCCACTGGCTTCGCAGACATTCGTGTGTTCGTGCAGAATTTCATCCAACAACCGCCGATCCTCTTCGCTGAGTTCCCGCTCTCGCAGCAAATCCGGCCGCTTGAGAAAGGTGTTGCGCAGCGCTTCCTTCCGACGCCAGCGCCGGACCGCCTCATGGTTGCCCGACAGCAGGATTTCCGGCACCGCCAAGCCCCGAACGTCCGGGGGCCGCGTGTACTGGGGAAAATCCAGCAGCGAGTCCGTGAAGGATTCGGCCAGGGCCGACTCCGGGTCTCCCAACACGCCGGGGATCAGCCGCACCGCCGCATCGATGATTACAAGGGCGGGCAGTTCCCCGCCCGTCAAAACGTAGTCTCCGATCGAGACTTCCTCCGGCTGCAGGCCGAGCCGGACCCGTTCATCGATCCCTTCATAATGCCCGCAAACAAAGACCAGGGGACGCCGTTCGTCCCGGAGTTCCTCGGCAAACCGTTGGGTCAGGGGACGGCCCTGCGGCGAAGGCATCAGGAGCCGCAACTCCGTTCCATGCTCTGCGCGTAGGGCGTCGACGGCCCGAAAGATCGGCTCCGCCTTCATGACCATGCCGGCCCCGCCCCCGTAGGGCGAATCGTCCGCCACCTGATGCCGGTCCAGCGTGTAGTCCCGCAGATTGCGGACCCGCACCTCAAGCAGCCCCTTCTCCTGCGCCCGCCTGAGCATGCTCTGGCCCAGCACAGGCCGGACCATGTCCGGAAACAGCGTGAGGACATCACAGCGCATGACGATCGCTCTCCTGCGCGTCCAGCAACCCCTCGACGAGCCGCACCGTCATGGTCCTGGCCTCCACGTCCACCGAGGCCACCACGCCGCGGGTGGCGGGGATCAACACCTCCCGCCCCTCGCCACGGACCACGAACACATGGTTGCTGGCCGTTTCCAAAATCTCCTCCAAGGTCCCCAACCGGCGACCGGTCTCATCCGACACGGCCAGGCCGATCAGGTCGAACTCGTAATACTCTCCGGCCGGCAAGGGAGGCGCCTGGTCGCGGGGAATCTTAACGAGCCCGCCGCGAAACGCCACCGCCTCTTCCGGGGTGGTAAAGGCCTCGAACGCCACCACATACGAGTCCCGATCCTCGCGCACCTGCGTGACGGTCGTCGTCACCGTTCGGCCTGACGGCGCCTCCAGCGTCACCTGCTTCAACCCCTGAAACCGCCCCGGCACGGAACTCAGCGACTGGACGCGCACGGCCCCCTTGACACCAAAGGTTTTGACAATCCGGCCGATCGCGATCAGCTCGGTCCCTTCGGCGGCTGGGGCAACCGGCGCAACGGGTTGGCTCATGGGTGCGTCAGGAAGCCTTGGCGGCCTTCCGCGACTCCTCGAACTGCTTCCACAGACCGGAACGGCGAAGGACGGTCCGCACCGTCACCGACGGCTGGGCTCCCTTCATCAGCCAATCCAACACCCGCTCATCCTTGAGCTTGGCGACCGGCGGATTCTTCAGCGAATCGTAGGTGCCCAGCACCTCGAGATACCGCCCGTCCCTTGGCTTGCGTGAATCTGCGGCCACCACCCGGTAAAAGGGGAGTTTATGCCGGCCTGCTCGCGTGAGTCGTAAATGAACTGCCACTTCTTCCTCCTTCGTTAAAAAGCTGTCAGCCTTCAGCTACCAGCCTGACCGAAAATTCCCTGCTCCCCCTGCCTTCCCTCTGAGCTGGCCACTGAAATTCGACCGCTCGCAGCGCTCCTCAGAACGACCGCAACGCCTGGGCCAGTTGCCGTCGCCCGCCCCCGGCCGTCAGGGCCTTCATCATTTTCCGCGCCGCTAAATACTGCTTGATCAGGCGGTTGACGTCCTGCACGTCCGTGCCGCTTCCTCTGGCGATCCGCTTTTTGCGGTTGCCGTTGATGATCGTGTGATCGCGCCGCTCGCGGGGCGTCATGGAATCGATCATGGCCACCACACGCTTGATTTCCTTCTCCGGCAGCCCCCCGGCCGCCATCTCCTTCAACCGCTGCCCGCCGGGCAACATACCCAGAAGCTGGTCCATGGAACCCATCCGGTTCACCTGGCCGATCTGGTCGCGGAAATCCTCCAGCGTGAGCGTCTTGGAGGTCAGCGTCTTCTGAATCGCCTCGGCCTGTTCCTGCGAATAAGCGTCCTGCGCCTTCTCGATCAGCGACAGAACGTCGCCCATTCCCAGAATGCGGGAGGCCATGCGGTCCGGGTGAAAGACTTCCAGCGCCTCCGGCTTTTCCCCGACTCCCAGGAACTTGATCGGCTTGCCTGTGGCTGCCCGGATGGACAAGACCGCGCCGCCGCGCGCGTCGCCTTCCACCTTCGTCAGAATCACGCCGGTCAAGCCCACGAGCTGATCGAAGCGCTCCGCCATGGTCACGGCGTCCTGGCCGGTCATCGCATCGGCCACCAGCAGCACTTCTTGCGGTCCGACGGCCCGCTTCACCTCCACCAACTCGTCCATCAAGGTGTCGTCGATGTGCAAACGACCGCCCGTGTCCAGGATCACCACGTCATAACCCTGGTCGCGACCGCGCTCCGTCCCGTCCTGACAAATCCGCACCACGTCCGTGGACGAGGCATCGACACGATCGGCCCGATGCACCGCCACATCGAGCGCGGCGCCGAGGCTGGCCAACTGATCTCCTGCCGCGGGACGCCGGGGATCGGCCGCCACCAGCAGCACCCGCCGGCCTTGCTGCTTGAACAGTCGGGCCAACTTGCCGCAGGTCGTAGTCTTGCCCGCACCCTGTAGTCCCACCATCATGATCACGGTGGGCGGAACCGAGGACAGGCTGATCCCGGCCTGCCCCTGCCCCATGAGATCGCGGAGTTCCTCCCAGACCACCTTGACGACCTGATGCCCAGGCGTCAGGCTCTTCAGTACCTCCTGGCCGACGGCTTTCTCGCGCACGCGGTCGACGAAGTTCTTGACGATCTTGAAATTAACATCCGCCTCCAACAGAGCCAGGCGGACTTCCTTCAACGCCTCCGCAATGTTCTGCTCGGTCAAGACCCCGTGACCACGGAGGTTTTTCAGGATCTTTTCGAATTTTTGGCTGAGCGCTTGAAACATGACGAAACGCTTCTACCTCTTAGAAAAATATGCAAAAAGAGCATCGGGCAGTCTACCGGAGGGGGCGTGGAAAGTCAATGGCCTCGAAGGAGGGTTCCCGACCGCCTCATGCGCATCGCCGGTGCAGACGAACATCCATCGAACGACGCGCCGAACCGGTTCGGCGCGAGTGGTTCAAACTGTGGATTTCCTTGACTTCGCGCAGCGCCTTCGCTATGGTACGCAGCAGTTTACCCTAGGTCTCGCAGCAGGAGGTTCCGGCATGAAAAAATCCCCGTGGGTCCTACTCATGTTCATCATGGTGGGAGGACTACTCGGCGGAATCCTGGGCGAGATCCTGCGGGTCATGGCTCCCGGAGGCCTGATTCAAGGGTTTTTCTCGACCGCCATTTCACCGGGCATCCACCCACCCCTGACCATCGACCTGATCCTGCTGAAATTCACCGTCGGCTTTGTTCTGAAGATGAACCTCCTGAGCTTTCTCGGCATCTTCCTGGGCATCTACCTGTACAAACAAGCGTGAGGCCAGTCGGAAAGCCGTAAAGTCAGAAAGTCTCTCAAGTCAGAAAGTTATATGACCGAAATGACTTTCGGACTTTTCGACTTGATCGACTTTCAGACTCTCACACCTCAAGTTCCTTGAACCGCAAGGCGCGAATCCTGTCCCGCAGCTCTGCCGCTCGCTCGAAGGCCAGTTCCTTGGCGGCCGTCTTCATTTCCCCTTCTAATTTCTGAATGAGCTTGTCGAGACCATCGGCGTCGGCATAGACCGCCTCAGGCTCTGCCGCCAGGTCCAACTGGACGTAGTCCAGCTCGGCCATCTGGTATTCCAGCTCTGGAATGCTCTTCTTCACGCTCTCTGGCGTAATGCCATAGACTTGGTTGTACTCGCCCTGGATGCGGCGCCGCCTGGTCGTCTCGTCGATCGCCAGACGCATGGACTCCGTGATCTTGTCCCCGTAAAAGACCGCCCGCCCCCCGATGTGACGGGCCGCGCGGCCGGATGTCTGGATCAACGAGCGATGCGACCGTAGATATCCTTCTTTGTCGGCATCCAGAATGGCCACGAGGCTGACTTCGGGAATGTCCAATCCCTCCCGCAACAGATTGATCCCGACCAGCACGTCGAAGACGCCGCGCCGCAGATCGCGCACGATCTCGGCCCGCTCCAACGTCTTGATATCGGAATGGAGGTACCGGACCTTCACGCCCAGGTCGTGGTAGTACTCGGTCAAATCCTCGGCCATGCGCTTGGTCAGCGTGGTCACCAGGACCCGATTGCCTCGGGCGACTTCCTTGCGGACTTCCCCCAACAAGTCGTCCACCTGCCCCTTGGCCGGCCGCACCTCGATCACCGGATCCATCAGGCCGGTGGGCCGGATGATCTGTTCCACCACCGCGGGCCCGGCATGTTTCAACTCATAGGGGCCGGGCGTGGCCGAGACATAGAGGACTTGGTTGATGGCCCGTTCGAATTCCTGGAAGGTCAGCGGCCGGTTGTCGAAGGCCGAGGGCAGGCGGAACCCATAGTCCACCAGGCTCTTCTTGCGGGACTTGTCCCCCTCGTACATGCCCTGGACCTGCGGGACCGCCGCATGGGACTCGTCGATGATCAGCAAGAAGTCCTTGGGGAAATAATCCAGCAACGTCGGCGGCGGCTCCCCCTGCACCCGCCCGCTCAGGTGGCGGGAATAGTTCTCGATGCCGTGGCAGTAGCCCATCGCCCGGATCATCTCCAGATCGAAATGCGTGCGCTGCTCGATGCGCTGGGCCTCCAACAATTGGTTGTGGGCCTTGAAGAAGGCGATCCGTTCGTTGAGTTCTTCCTCGATCCCATTCAACGCCCGCTCGTAGCGGTTGGGCGCGATCAGGTAGTGCGTGTTCGGGTAGATCGGCACCTTGGGCAGGCGGTTCAGCGACTTCCCCGTGAGCGGGTCGATCTCGTGGATCGCGTCCACCTGGTCGCCGAACAGCTCGATCCGCACGGAATGGGCCTCGGAAGAGGCCGGAAAGATTTCGATCACGTCCCCGCGGGCCCGGAAGGTGCCCCGGTGAAAGTCCGTGTCGTTGCGCGCATATTGAATGTCCACCAGCTTGGACAGGATCTGCTCGCGCCGAATCTCCATGCCCTCTTCCAGATACAGCAACATGTCGTGGTAGACCTCGGGCGAACCCAGGCCGTAGATGCAGGAGACCGAGGCGACGATGATGATATCGTTCCGTTCGAAGAGCGACCTCGTGGCCGAGTGTCGCATCTGGTCGATCGCGTCGTTGATCGAGGAATCCTTGGCGATGTAGGTGTCGCTCTGCGGAATGTAGGCTTCCGGCTGGTAGTAGTCGTAGTAGGAGACGAAGTATTCGACCGCGTTCTGCGGGAAGAAGGCCTTGAACTCCTGATAGAGCTGCCCGGCCAGGGTCTTGTTGTGCACCAGCACCAGCGTCGGCTTCTGCACCCGCTCGATCAGGTTCGCCATCGTGAAGGTCTTGCCGGAGCCGGTGACGCCCAACAAGACCTGGTGCTTCGTCCCGGCCAGCACCCCGGCGGACAGCTTCTCGATCGCCTGTCCCTGATCGCCGCAAGGCTTGAAGGGCGCTTCCAATGTGAAGGTATTGACTGCGGGCATCGTGGAGTCTCCGGAAGGTCATCTTACCATAGGAAAACTTCCTTGCCAGTACAGAGAACGATAGCAGCGCCGACACGCAAGCATGCTGCATCCTTCGTCTTCGACAAAGGCCTTCAGGCAAAAAGCGCGGATTGGTCAGTAGGCGGCCGGAGGCGAGAGGGGACGCTGGGAGAAGAGTTGCACGGCATCGAAGTTGTCGAACCAGATGGGCGCGTCGCCCCTGGTCACAAGCCCGATCTGTCCGGTTCCCAGGCGCTTGTCCAAATGAGTAAAGACGATCTTTCCATCGAATGAAATTTCCAGGAAATCCTTGCTGAGGATCGTGTTGTGCTGGAGGCGCAACGAGTGCCAGGGCGTCGGCTTGCGCTTGACCGCCCCACGCCCGATGAGAGAGACCTGCCCATCGACGACGTGGACCACCTCCAGGACATCGGCGGCAAGATCCACGATGGCCGCATAGAAATTGCGGGTATCCTTCGCGCCGAAGACCAGCCCGGCACGGCCGCGAGAACCCTCGGCAGCCGTCTTGAGACGAACCGTCAGGTCCGGATATTCGTAGGTGAGCCCGTTCGCCAGCAAGAGTTGGAAACAGGGCGCATCGGCTCCGGCAGAGGGACAGGAGGCCTCCTGCGTCAGCCGGTTGGGGAGAGACGGCGTCTGAGGATCAGGCTCGATCTTCCAGGTTCCCGCTTGGCCCTCGCTGTTGGCCCCGGCAACCACCGTGCCGGCCGTGAACCCGGCCGGGCTTTCCCCCGATTTCTCCGTGTCGAACCGCCAGAAGTGGCGCAAGTCCGGTGCGTTCTGCTCGGCGCGAGCGGTCCCCTCGCCGGCCGGTGGTGCAAGCAGCGAGACCGCGACCAGCCAGCCACACGCAACGCCTACCCAATTTTGCCAACCTGCCCAGCCAGCCCATCGGCATCCAGTATCCATAGTCCCAGCCTTCATGCTCCTCATCGCTTCTCTCGCTCGCCGCACGGCCTTGCAGTCTTCTGTTACTTCGAAGACGGGCCCTTCGTGATCTGCACGATCTCCTGCAGACGCCGGTCCCGCTCCTCACGAATCTTCTTCATGCGTCGCCAGCGATCCCAGGTCCACCAACGCAGCTTGTCCGCAAACGTCACCGTAAGAGGCGCAACGCTGCCGGAGGGGGCATGTTGAAACTCATAGCCCTCGGCCTTGCCTCGGCTTTGCAAAAACTTGCTGTAGTTTTTGGGGAAGAGTCCGTTCTCGCTCATAGCTCCGACTGACCGCCCCGACCTCATCATCGCCGCGAAAGGACCGCCGACAGTTCGGCAAGATTACAGCAACCGCCCTCGCTCCGTCCAGTCCGCAGGGCCCGACACTTTGACTTTCCTTGCGAAGAGGCGGTAAGTAGGCAGCGTAAGGACCGCTCCCATGTGAAACACCGCCGACGGACCGGCCTCGAGAGTAGGCACTCCAGCGATGTGGCGCTTTTTGAAAATCGTTCCCCTCTGTTGGCTCATTGCCGGCGCCGCCGTGCCAACGACGGCCCCAGCCGATCCGGCCGTCGAACAGAACTCCTTCGCCAAAACACTCGCCGGCATCTCAGGAAGCCGGATGCTCGAAGATGTCGCGCGGTTGAGCGGGCCGGACTTCAACGGACGCCAGACCGGGACGTCCGATGATCTTCGCTCCGCCCTCCTTGTTGCGGAACGCTTCCGCGCTCTTGGCCTGTCGGCGCCCCTCGACAAGGCGTCCGATTCGGCCCTCCGAAGCTGGATGATGCGGGAGCCGGTCACGGCCGGCCGGATTGAGGCACAGCCGTCCTTGCAGCTGCTCGCCAACCCCGACTCCACAACGGCTCGCCTCGGCGCCGACTACTTGCCGGTCCTGGATTCCCCTTCGGTCAATGTCACGGCCCCCATCGTCTTCGTGGGATACGGCATTGCAGACCCGGCACGCGGCTTCGACGACTATGCGGGGCTGGACGTGCGCAACCGCGTCGTGCTGTTCCTGCGCGGCAAGCCGGCACAGTACGCCGCGCCGATCACGCAGGCCGACAAAGAGCGCGCGGCCCGCGAAAAAGGCGCCGCCGCCTTCCTCACCGCGACCGGACCGATCCTCAGCGCCTACGAAGTCCGCCGAGGCATCAGCGGCGCTCCCTCGGCCCTCTACAACCAGCCCGACGGGGAACGGCCCTTGGCAGGCGCCTGGATCAGCACGGAGCTCGCCAAGAAAATCCTGGCGGCGGAGGAACATTCGCTGCTCGAAGTCCAGGAGCAACTCAATCGCGCAGCACCCCGATCCTTTTCCACCGGCGTCCTCGCCAAGCTGACCTGGAACAGTATCCAGGAACCCGGCACCCTGCACAACGTGGTCGGCATGATCCCGGGCCGGGACTCCGGCGACGCCGACATCCTCGTGATCGGCGCGCACCGGGATCACTTCGGCCGCCAGGCCGGGCTGCTCTTCCCCGGCGCCGACGACAATGCCTCCGGCACCGCGGTTCTGCTGGAGGTCGCCAGGGCCCTGACCGCTTCCGGACTCACACCCAAACGCACCATCCTGTTCATCTCGTTCAGCGGCGAAGAGCAAGGCCTCCTGGGCTCGCGCCTCTACCTCCGCCACCCCCTCCTCCCCCTGGCCCGCACCACCGCGATGATCAACGTGGACCATGCCGGCATCGGCAACGGAACACTCACGGTGGGAGTCACGGGCTTGCCCAAGGAAGCCGCCGTCGAGGCGGCTCGTCACGCGGGGCTGGCGGATGGGATCGAGGTCTTTGGATTTTTCCCCGGCGGCGACCACGTGCCGTTCAAGGAAGCCGGCATCGCCACGGTCACGGTCGTCAGCGCCGGCATCCATCCGCACTTTCACCAGCCGACCGATACGGCGGACACCATCAAGCCGGACATTCTCGAACGGGCAGCCCGCTACACGACCGCCTTGATCTGGCAGCTCGCCAACGCGCCGTGACGTCCGGCGCTAGGGGATGTCTTCGATGTCGAAGTCCAAAATGGAAGACTGGATGCGAGGCAGAGGCGGAGGCACCCTGGGAGCAGGAGGAAAGACGGTGGCAGACGAAGACAGCACGACGGTGCCGGTCGCGGCGGAAAAGCCCCCTTGGTTCCCGCCGGAAATCAACCCGACGCTCAACTGGGGCCCCAGGGTCATCATCGCCCCGCTCCAGGCCTGGCCGTAGGGAACCCGAAAGTTGTAGGTTTGGAAGTTGGACGAGGGCGCATACATATAGCCCTGGGTCCCCTGGGTGTCCGTGTAGAGATTGCCCGGCCCGGTGAGGTTGAAGAGCGGCCCCACCCCGCCGTTGATGCCTCGAACGCCGGAAACGGTCTGGGCCCAAGCCGGCGCCTGAGCCAGCAACAGCACCGCCGCGACAAGGAGGATGCGCTTCATGTCAGGTTCCGTCTTCCTCAAGATAATCCGTGACAGCCGCCGGCGCTTCTGCGTATAGTATGGTCCCAGCGACAGCCGTTTGCAAGGGAGATCGTCATGCTGACACCAGGTCGGTCTCGTTCGCCGTTCCCGCCGCGCCTCTGGCTGGGCGCCCTCGTCCTGATGGCCCTCTTGCTGCCGCTGGCCTACGTGGCCGGCGCCGACCTGCCGGACGGAGCCCGGACGATTCGCAAGGAAGCCATCTCCCTCGCAGACGTCGTGCTCCGCGCCTTGCAGAACAACCTGGACATTTCCGTCAGCCGCCAGACCAGAGACAGCCGGCTGACCGACATCGTCTTCGAACAGGCCAAGTTCGACCCGACCCTCAGCCTCAACGGCCAGTACAATCGACAGATCGCGCCCTTGAACCGGCCGGTCTTCGGTCTGACGGGAGCGGACCTCACCAAGATCCAGAAGTTCGACCAGAACTCCTCCTCGGTCACCGCCGACCTGACGCAGAACCTCCTGACCGGCGCCAACTACGACTTGAACTATAGTCCCCAGCGCACCTTCGTCGCCGGGCCGCAGACCTTCTTGTTCAACCCCGGCTGGACCTCCGGCCTCGCCCTGACCCTGACCCAACCCCTGCTGCGCAACTTCGGCACCGACATCAACAAGACCTTCATCCGGGTGGCGCAGAACAACGCCAAGGTGGAGGAACACGTCTTTTTGGATCGCGTGCTCACGGTCATCGCCACCGTCGAGCAGACGTTCTGGGAACTGGTCTTTGCGAACGAAAACCTCAAGGTGGCCCAAGCGGCGCAGAAGGCCGCAGAGGAACTCCTGGCCAGCAACCGGGCCAAGGCCAAGGCCGGCATCATGGCGGTCGTCGATGTCCTGCAAGCCGAAGCCGCCGTCGCCTCCCGCGTGGAGCAGGTCTTGATCGCGGAGAAGTCGATTCACGACCAGGAAGATCAACTGCGCCGATTGCTCAATCCCACCGAGGAGGAACTCCGACAGGACGTGCGGCTGATCCCGATGGACCAACCGGTCAAAACGCTCGAGCCGATC
>VGXD01000004.1 GCA_016873525.1 Nitrospira sp.
GGTCTACTTGGGCTCAGCCGATGAATCGCTGCTCCCCTGGCGTCCCTCCAAGAAGTGGTTGACGTCGCCGGAGGAGGGACGGGCAATTCCGGTGGGACGTCTGACGGTCCGCTGCCTGGCGACGCCGGGCCACACGCCGGGCGGTATGTGCTATCGAGTGGAACAGGGACCTCGTGACCTCTGCTTCGTCGGGGATACGCTGTTTGCCGGCTCCATCGGGCGGTCCAATCCATTCTCGCTCTATCCCCTCCATCTGGAATCCGTGCGCCGGCGTTTGTTGGCGTTGCCGTCTCACGCCGTTTTGCTTCCCGGCCACGGACCCGCCACGACTGTGGCCGAGGAAGTCGCACACAATCCCTTCGGGGGAGGTTCCTGAGATGGAACAGGATTGGCAGGATCCTCGGCGCGATCATCCCGTCGAAGTGATCGACTTGGTCCGACCGGACGAACCATCGCCGTTTCTTGTTGAGCAGGAACTGGACCCACGGCGGCCAGCCGACGTTGTGATCCCGCTCGCGCTCTTTGTGGCGACGGTCTTTACCACCCTCTGGGCCGGGGCCTATGCGACTAGAAGCCAGCCGATGCAGGGCGCCTTGGAATTCCTGCTGGCCGATCCCACGGAGCTGCTCAAGGGGCTGCCCTTTGCCGGGACCTTGCTGGCGATCCTGGTGACGCACGAGTTGGGGCATTATCTCCTCTCGCTTGTGCACCGAGTCCCGGCGACCTTTCCCTTGTTCATTCCCGGTCCGCCGCATTTCATCGGCACCTTCGGCGCGGTCATCCGCATGCGCGGGCCGATCCTGAGCCGGAAGGCCTTGTTCGACATCGGCGTGGCCGGTCCCATCGCGGGCTTCGTGGTGGCGGTCGTGGCTCTGGTGATCGGCTTGCGTCTGTCTGAGGTGGTGTCCGTGGACAACGTCTACGGGCTGCAGCTCGGCGAGCCGCTCTTGCTCCAGTTCATCTCCTGGTTGGTCCTCGGCCCCTTGCCGGCGGGCTACGACGTGGTGCTTCACCCGGTCGGCTTTGCGGCGTGGTTCGGGTTCTTTGTGACCTCGCTCAATCTCATCCCCCTCGGCCAGCTCGACGGAGGCCATGTGGCCTATGCCTTGTGGGGGAGGCGGCAACGGACGATCGCGCTGGCGATCCTGCCGATTCTGCTGGTGCTGGGATTCGTGGGCTGGCCCGGATGGTTCCTCTGGGCCGGGCTGGCCAGCTTGATGGGGTTGGCCCATCCGCCGGTCCTGGACCCAGACGTGCCCTTGGGACGGACGCGCGTCTGGGTGGGCTGGGCCGCGCTGGCGATCTTTGCCCTGACTTTCGCGCCGATTCCGTTTTCGATCCATTAACTTGCGAACGAGGTGTTTGCAGCCATGAGTCATAGAAGACGGGTGCAGCCGTGGATGGGGATCATGGTCGGCGTCGCGCTGCTGTCAGCTCACGAAGCCGACTCAGCCGCCGAGCGGTTCGCCCTGGTGCTGGACGGAGCCGGGGTGAAGGACAATCAGACCGGCTTGATCTGGGAGCAAGCGCCGGATTTGGAGCATGATGTCTGGAGCCGGTCGGTGGAGCGCTGCCGGACGAAGGCCGCCGGAGGGAAGACGGGCTGGCGCGCGCCGACGATCCAGGAAATGAAGACGCTGATCGATCCCGCGCAGAAAGACCCGGCCCTGCCCAAGGGCCATCCCTTCGCCAACATCAAATCCGCCATTTTCTGGACGGCCACGCCGCATCCCACCGACGACATTGTGGCCTGGCAGGTGAGTTTCTTCTCCGGCGAACCGGTCACCGACCAGAAATCCGGCACCCGCCGCATGTGGTGTGTGTGGGGCGAGCCGACCATCAAGTAGGCGTCCGGCAGGATGGTGGAAAAGACTGTTTGTTCGAGAAGATTGTGGTCACGGGACCGGCGCGCCGGTGGCCAGAATGGGCTGAGGGCTACTTCTTGTAACGCATGCGCGTGCCGTGCTGGAGCGAGAGGGCAATTTCCTCGGCGGTCAGTTCTTGGGGAAAATAGGCGCCGGAGACCTTGGCGGCGTTGATGCTGGCTCCCTCCAGATTACTGTCTCTGAAATCGATGCCGCGCAAGTCCGACTGGCGAAAATAGCACCCGCTGAAATCCAGTCCCTTGGCGTTCAACCCGCGCAAGTCCGCATCCCGCAGATCGCAGTTGGCCAGATTGCATTTCTCGCCGGCTTCTTTCCTGACGTTGAACTCCTTGACGCTGCCCTCTCGGAGCAAGCGATACAGAGGGTCGTTCGATTGGTTGATCAGGTCAGGCATTGGAGACCCCTCGTTGGTGATTGTGGCCTGGGCGTTCCCATGCCTTGTGCCTTGGGTGATGGGGCCACCCTGGGATTTCGGAAGTTCTATCGGAAGATGGGCAGGAATTCTTGAGGGGGCAGGTTCCCTAGCCGTCTTGCCGGGCTTTTTCGATCTTGACCCAGGAGTCCCGGAGAGGCACCGTCCGGTTGAAGACGAGACCTCCGGCCGCCCTGTCCGGATCGACGCAGAAGTAGCCCTGTCGCTCGAACTGATAGCGACTGCCGGAGGGGGCGTCAGCGAGGCTCGGCTCCACAACACAGCCGGTCAGCCGCTCCAGCGAATGCGGATTCAAATTGGCGGTGTACTCCCGGCCCTCGGCCACGTCGCCGGGGTCGGCCTTTGAAAACAGGGCTTCGTACAAGCGCACTTCCGCCGGAAGGGCATGGGCCGCCGAAACCCAGTGGATCGTGCTTTTCACCTTGCGTTGCGCTTGCGGGCCGCCGCTGCGCGTCTCCGGATCGTAGGTGCAGTGGACCTCGACCACCTCCCCGGTGGCGGGGTCCTTCACGACGCCGACACAGGTGACGATGTAGGCGTACCGAAGCCGGACTTCGCGGCCCGGCGTGAGCCGGAAATATTTGGGCGGCGGCACTTCGCGGAAATCCTCTTGCTCGATGTAGAGGATGCGGGAAAACGGCACCAGTCTCGTTCCGGCTCCGGGGTCTTCCGGGTTGTTCACGGCTTCCAACTGTTCGACCTGACCCTCCGGATAATTGTCGATGACCACCTTGATCGGCCGCAGCACGGCCATCACCCGAAGCGCGCGTCGGTTCAAGTCCTCGCGGATGAAGTGCTCCAGCAGCGCCATCTCGACGATCCCGTCCCGCTTGGCCACCCCGATGTGCTCGCAGAAGGCGCGGATCGCCTCCGGCGTGTAGCCTCGCCGGCGAAGGCCCTTGAGCGTCGGGAGCCGGGGGTCGTCCCATCCGGCGACGTGGCCCTGCTCGACCAGTTCCAACAGCTTTCGCTTGCTCATGACGGTGAAGGTGAGATTGAGGCGGGCAAACTCGATTTGACGGGGGTGGCAGGGTGCGCCGGCTTGTTCGACCACCCAGTCGTAGAGGGGGCGGTGGTCTTCGAACTCCAGCGTGCAGATGGAATGGGTGATGCCCTCGATGGCGTCGGACAGAGGGTGGGCGTAGTCGTAGGTCGGATAGAGGGACCACTGTTCGCCGGTCCGGTGATGCGCCGCGTGGCGGATGCGATAGAGGACCGGGTCGCGCAGATTGATGTTGGGCGAGGCCATGTCGATCTTGGCGCGCAGCACGTGGGTTCCGTCGGGAAACTCGCCGGCCTTCATGCGGGCGAACAAGTCCAGGTTGTCTGCGACGGACCGGGTCCGGTGGGGGCTTGCCTTGCCGGGCTCGGTCAAGGTGCCGCGATAGGCGCGCATCTCGTCCGCGCTCAGGCTGTCCACATAGGCCTTGCCCTGCGTGATGAGATGGACGGCGTATTGATAGAGTCGCGCGAAGTAGTCCGAGGCGTAAAACATCTTGTCGCCCCAGTCGAACCCCAGCCAGCGCACGTCGTCCTGGATCGCCTCGACATATTCGACTTCTTCCTTGGTGGGGTTCGTGTCGTCGAACCGCAGGTGGCAGATTCCGCCGAACTCCCGGGCGATGCCGAAATTCAGGCAGATGGACTTGGCGTGGCCGATGTGCAGGTACCCGTTCGGCTCCGGGGGAAAGCGGGTCACGACGCCTCCGCCGTGCTTGCCGGCCTGGAGATCCTGCGCGACGATCTCGCGGACGAAATTGCCTGCCGAGGAAGGCTCGGGACTCGTCATGGGAACCACATCCTTTGTCGATTCGTTCCGATGGTGCAAGGCTCCGGTTGTCGTGTAGTTCTATCACAACTGGGCGGCAGGAGAAATATGCGGCTGCTCATGTGCGGCTGCCCCGGCCTCGGACCTGCGCCGCGCCCGGCCGTCGTCTTCCAACCTTCGCAAAAAATCTGACAGCAGAAATGCAGGCAATCCTTGCCAGACCCCCTTCTTAGAGGTAACCTGAGAGACAGATTCGATCGGCTTCGAAAGAGCCCTGTCTAGACCCGCCAGATACACGATGTACGACCACGACGACATCCTGAACAAGTTGAACCACAACCTCTCGTTGGGCGAGAAGCTGCGCTTTCTGCACGAGGCCTTGTCCAAACGGTTTTCCACCGTCGATCACATCACCGCCAGCATCTACGATCCGAAGACCGACGTCCTGACAATGTTCGTCCACAGCAGCGGGGGAGACGATCCGTTCAGTCATTGCCAGGTCCGGCTTGCGGAGTCCGAGGCCTTGCGGGAGATTCTCGAACAGGGTCGCCCGCGCCTGGTGAACGATCCGGACCTCTTGGCCGCCGGCGCCTCCGAGCCTGCCAAACAGACCCGCGCGCCGGGCTACCGATCCAGCTACACCATGCCCATGTTCCTGAACGGCGTCTTTTTCGGCTTCATTTTTTTTCATTCCCACAAGCAAGACCCCTTCACCAACGAAGCCCTGCATTACCTCGATCTCTTCGGCCACCTCATTTCCCTGATCATCGTCAGCGAGGTCGGCGCGATCCAACCGTTGCTGGCAGTGGTCAAGACGGCGCAGGGCGTGACCCACCACCGCGACACCGAAACCGGCGCGCACCTGGACCGGATGTCCCGCTACGCGAGACTGATCGCCCGGGGATTGGCGGACACATACCATTTGACGGACGACTACATCGGGCACGTGTTTCTGTTCGCGCCGTTGCACGATATCGGCAAGATCGGGGTGTCCGACGGCATCCTGCTCAAGCCCGGCAAGCTCACCGAGCAGGAATTCGCGGGCATGCAGCAGCATGTCGAGAAAGGCCGCCGGATCATCGACGAGATATTGGAGAATTTCGGGCTCAACAGCATCCAGCACGTCGAGATCTTGCGCAACATTGCGACCTGCCACCATGAGGCCGTCAACGGGTCCGGTTACCCGCGGGGACTCAAGGGGGCCGAGATTCCCATTGAAGCGCGCATCGTCGCGGTAGCCGATGTCTTCGATGCGCTGACCAGCCGCCGTCCCTACAAGGAGTCCTGGAGCAACGACGAGGCGTTTGCCACCTTGCGCCGCCTTGCGGGCGTGTCGTTGGACCGAGAATGCGTGGAGGCCTTGGAGCGCCTCCGCTCCGAGGTCGAGGCGGTCCAGGCCTGTTTCCAAGAAGACCAGTTCGGGTGATCAACGTCGGAAGCGGCAACAAGCGAAGGGAGAACGCGTGGGACTGAACGAGAGTCGAATCACGGGGCTGGCGGTGTGTCTGATGGCGGTTCTGTTGCTGCCTCTCCACGGCGAAGCGGCCGGTGAAACATCCGTCCGATCTCCGGCCGATACCGAATCGGCTTGCGCCGGGGGGTTCCGTGGGCTGCAGCCGGCTCCGAAGGCGCTGCAGCAGGTGCTCGAAGCCCATGGCAGGTGGCTCGAAGACGTTCAGGACCAGAAAGGGAAAAGAGCCAACCTCTGCGGAGCCAATCTGAAGGGCGCCCGCCTGCGCGAGGCGAACTTGGACCGCGCCGACCTGTCAGGGGGGGACTTGCGCGGGGCCGACCTGCAAGAGGCCAATCTGAGCGAGGCGGACCTCTACGGGGCGAATCTCCAGAAGGCGAATTTGTCCGGCGCCGACCTGACGGATGCCGACCTTCGAAAGGCCAATCTGACCAAAGCCAATCTGCAGGAAGCCACGCTCGCCGAGGCGGCCCTGTTCGGGGCCACCTTGGCGCGGGCCAACCTGCGCGGCGCCTACATGGAAGGCATTCACTTCTACGGAGCGGACTTGCAGGAGGCCGACCTGCGCGAGGCCAGTCTGGGCGACGCCCACTTCTACGCGGCCAATCTGCGCAAGGCCAATCTGACCGGCGCCGAGATGATCGATGCCGATCTCCGCAAGGCGCGCCTCGACAACGCCAACCTCTCCAAGGCCAACCTCAAGGGCGCGGTCCTGACCGGGGCCAATCTGGAGGGCGCCAATCTTCAGGAGGCCGATCTGTTCACGGCCGTCCTGCGGGACACGATTCTCGTCAAGGCCACCCTGCAGGGGGCCATCCTGTCCGAGGCCGACCTGTCGTTTGCAAACTTGCGCGAGGCGACGCTGCAAGGGGCGGGCATGACGGGAGTGAATTTGGAGGGAGCCGCCCTGGGCAAGGCCAACTTGCGCGGCGCGAGGCTCGGCATGGCCATCCTGTTCCGGGCCGACTTGCGCGGCGCCGACCTGCGCGAGGCCACCCTGCCCAAGGCCGTGTTGGCCGGGGCCCAACTGGGCGCGGCCGACTTGCGCGGCGCGGTGCTGGAAGAGGCCTATCTCGCCCACGCCGATCTGGAAGGGGCGAACCTGGCCCACGCCGATCTGGAAGGGGCGAACCTGGTCAATGCGATTCTGCGCGGGGCCAATCTCCAGCACGCCGACCTGCGCCATGCGAATCTGCAGGAGGTGGACCTGACCGGCGCGTCACTCGATGCGTCGATGCTGGAGGGCGCCGACCTCACGAAAGCTTTGGGCCTGACCCAAGCGCAGCTCAACAGGGCGACGGTCGGCGAGGACACCAAACTGCCGGACGGCCTCGAACGGCCCAAGCCGCAACCGATGTAGCCCGGTTAGAATGCGGATCGGCTGGGACGAACGGCTGGGTGTTCTCTGTCCCGCCGGCGTTGTTGTAGGCTGTGCCGCAAAAGATGAAGCGGAGCCGATGCGTGAAGACAAGACGAATATCGGATATCTAGCCGGCTTTCCGTCCGGCTGAGAGCGCCGCCGCCGGCGCGTCCCAGCCGCCGCCCAAGGCTTTGAACAAGCTCACCATGTCGGTCAGTCTGGCGCGCTCGGTCTGCACCAACTGCATCTCGGCGTTCAGAACCGTGCGTTCCGACTCCAGCACGTCCAGGTAATTCACCAACCCTTCGCGGTAGCGGACCTGGGCCAGCTCCAAGGCCGACTCCGCCGCCTTGACCTGCTCGCGCTGGCGGTCCCGCTGTGCCGTTCTGGAGCGGATCGAGACGAGCAGGTCCGCCACCTCACGGAAGGCGTTCAGAATGGTCTGCTGGTAACTCTCGAGCATCTGTTCGTACCGCGCTTCGGCGGCGTCCAGCCGGGCCATGTTGGTCCCGCCCAGAAAAATCGGGAGCGTGATGGCCGGCCCGATGCTGAAGGTGCGGCTGTTGCCGGAATACCAATTGGAAAATTCGACGCTCTGCAGCCCGCCCTGCCCGGTGATCGACAGGGCCGGGAAAAAATAGGCGCGGGCCTCGCCGATCCTCGCGTTGGCCGCGATGAGCGTCCGCTCGGCCTGCAGGATGTCGGGTCGCCGCTCCAGCAGTTGCGAGGGGAGGCCGACGGGAATGTCCGGCTGGGTCACGACGCTCCGGAGCAGCTTGGGCGCCACGTCGAGGGTGCCCGGCTGTGCGCCGCACAACACTTCGATCCGATGCTGCTCGACGGCCCGCAGGCGGTGCAAGTCCGGGACTTGGGCCGCGCTCTCCGCGACCAGGACTTCGGCGCGTTTGACGTCCAACTCGGAGGCCAGGCCGACGGAGGCGCGCGTCCGGATGATGCCGAGGGCGTCCCATCGCAGCGTCAGATTGTGTTCGGCAATGGCGATCTGTTCGTCCAGCTCGCGCAGGTGAAAATAAGCTTGGCCCAGGTCGGCGATCAGCGCCAGGGCCACGGCCCGATGATCCTGTTCCAACGCCTCGGCATCCGCCGAGGCGGCTTCCATGCCGCGCCGGATGCGGCCCCAGAGGTCCAGTTCCCACCGCAAGTCGGTCGCGCTGTTCCAGAGGTCGAAGCCCTTGCCTGGGGTGGCGAAGGTTTGCGGGGACGCGCTTCCGCCCGACGCCAGGCCCAGTCCTGCCAGCGTGTTTTTGGAAATTTCGACGTGCGAATACTGGCCCTGCAGATTCACCTGCGGGTAAAGGCCCGCGCCGGCCGCCACCAGCGTGGCGCGGCTCTCCATGACGCGCGAGGCGGCGCGCCGCACGTCGTGGTTGCCCTGCAGGGCCCGGTCGATGAGGCGGTCGAGTTCGTCGTTGTGAAATTCCGTCCACCAGCGGGCTTCCGGCAGTTTCTGGGTGGAGACCGTGACCCCGTCGGCCGCTGCGCCGCCCGCCATCTGTTCCCAACCCGCCGGCACGGGGATGTCCGGCTTCTGGTAATTGGGCCCCTGCACGCAAGCGGTCAGGACCAGCCCAGCGACGGCCGGCGTCACGGCGGCTATAAGCCTGACCCGCTCCTTTGCGAGTCGATGAAGAGATCGGTTGAGCCGGCCGGTCATAGCCTCACTCCTTGCTCAAGGCCGGTTGGACCGGGGTCTTGTCCGGCTGTTGCGCGTCCCCGCCGCCCGCGTCGGGGACCGGCGCCTCCCGCCGGATGAACACGTCCACCTGTTGCCCGACATAGACGGCGAAGGGCGGTCGCTCGAAGTGGTAGATGATCTGCAGGACGCGGGTGTCCACCCGTTCGGTGTTGTCGCCGGTCAACGACTTCTTGGGCACGATGTAGGGTTCGATCCTGGCGAAGGTCAGGGGGATGGCCTGCGAGGTGGAGCCTTTCAGGTAGGCCACGCCGGGACTGCCGGCCGTCACCAAGGGCGCGTTTACCTCGTCCACATCGGCCCGGACTTGGAGTTGCTGGGTGTCGCCCAGGAGGATCAAGGGCTCGGTCGAGCCGGTGATCGCGTATTCGCCGGCCCGGACATTCACCTGCAACACGGTGCCGGCCCGTGGCGCGCGGACCGTGAGCCGTTCCAGCAGGAGCTTGGTTTCGTCGCGCTGGGCGATGGCCTGTTCCAAATCGGCCAGGGCTCTGACCAAGGCGCGTTTGGCCATCTCCTGGGCGTACCAGGTCCGCTTGAGGTCGTCTTCGCTGACGGCCCGCCGATCTTGCACCGCCTGCAGCCGTTTGAGCTGGACCTCCAAATCCTCCACGCGATACCGCTGCTCGGCGATGCGGGCTTGGGCCGGAGGAATGGCGGCCTCGCGCGCGCCGAGCTGCGCGCGGAGTTCGCGCTCGTCGAGTTGCAGGAGCGGCGCGCCGAGCTCGACGCGGTCGCCGACCACGACGGAGACCTTCGTGACGAGTCCGCCCACAGGCGGCGCGATCCGCACGTTTTCGTTGACGGCCTCGATGATGCCCGAGGCCGCGACCGTGGAGGCGTAGGGATTGATCGCCGGGGGCTCGATCGGCGGGGGCATCGGTTCTTTTTGCCGCGCCGCCAGCAAGGTCGAGACGGTGAAGAGCAGCCCCGCCAGGGCAATCCAGAGGCTGGCCCGCTTGAGCAGGATCACGACGGCACCTCGCTCTCGCCCGTGTCTTCGAGGTGGAGCGGCTTGGCCGGCGCCGGTTCGGCCAGGACGGTCGGATGGAGCGGGGCCTTGGGGGCGTCATGAATTCCGACGATATGGCCGTCCGTCAGCTCCGCGATGCGGTCCCCGAAGTGGAAGATCCGGCTGTCGTGCGTCACGACGATGACGGCCCGCTCGGGAGAGCGGCCGACCTCGCGCAGGATGCCCATGATCTTCTGTCCGTTTTCTCCGTCCAGGGCGGCGGTGGGCTCGTCGCAGATCAGGAGTCGCGGCTCGGACACCAGGGCGCGGGCGATCGCGACGCGCTGCTGCTGTCCGCCGGACAGATTGGCCGGCAGAAACTCGGTGCGGTCGGCCAGCCCGACTTTCTCCAACATGGCCCGCGCCTTCTGAACGGCCTCGGTCCTTGGCCGTCCGTGGATCAGCAAGGGCACCGCCACGTTTTCCGCCGCCGTCAGGGCCGGCAGCAGGTTGAACTGCTGGTAGACGAAGCCCATGGTCTGGCCGCGGAATTTCGTTTTCTTCGCGCCGGACAAGAGGGGCAAGGGCACGCCCAACACGTCGAGCTGGCCCTCATCCACGTCCAGAATGCCGGCGATGGCCGAGAGCAACGTGGTCTTGCCTCCGCCGGACTCGCCCACCAGCAGGAGCAGTTCGCCCAGGCTCACGTCCAAGTCGATGCCTTTGAGGACGGTAGTCTTCGTGTCTCCGCTGCCGAACGACTTGATCACCCCACGGACCCTGACGGCCGGCGGGCGTTCCTCGGCCGCCGGTTCCACGGTTGCGGTCGTCCCTTTGTCTTCGACGGTCATTCCGGATTACCCCCTGAACACGATGGCCGGTTCCAGCTTGATGAGCTTGATGATGCTGATCGTCGCCGAAAAGCTGCAGATGCCCAGCAGCGAGACGAAGACCAGCCCCAGCAAGGGCCAGGTTTCCGAGAAGGGGAGCTGGCCGCTGGGCGCGGCCAGGAGACCGAAGAGCGTGGCCAGGCCCACGCCCACTCCGTAGCCGATCACGCCGACCGTGAAGGCCTGGAGAATGATCATGCGGGCCAAGGCGAAGGTGCTGGCTCCCATGGCCTTGAGCGCCCCGTATTGTTTGAGGTTCTCCACGGTGAACAGATAAAAAGTCTGGCCCGCAATCGCCATGCCGACGAGAAAGCCCAGGACGATCGTGGTGCCGAAGTTGATGCCGATCCCCGTGTTCTTGAGCACCCAGACGATCGTTTTCCATCCGAATTCTTCCTGCGTGAAGGCCCCGAGCCTGGTCTGCGCGGCAATCCGCTGGGTCACGTCCGCCACCGCCTCGCCGGCTTTGGCCTTGGCCAAGACGTAAGACAGCATTCTCCGTTCCGGCGGGGCATAGGCTACGGCGCGTTCGTAGGTGGTATAGACGGAGGGGATGTTCTGAAAGTCCTTCTGGATGTTGGCGATGGCCACGACGCGGGCCCGCTTGTCGTTGATCTCGAAGACGGTGCCGACTTTGATCACATCCGGTCCGCCCATGCGCTGCACGGCCCCCTGGTCCACCACGACCGCATCCGGCGTGCGCAAGTCCTCGATGCGCCCTTCCTGGAGCTTGGCGGGACGGCCGATGAGCGTGGCGGCGTCCAGGCCGACGAGGGAAATCCGATGGTAGTCGCCGCCGGCCAGGCGGACCCGATAGACGCCTTTGAACAGCGGCACGGCCCACTCCACGCCGGGCACCGTGCGGACGCGCTCCACGGCCGTCGTGGCGATGGGTTTCACTTCTTCCACCTGGCTGATGTTCGGGTCCGCGACCCAGATGTCGACGTTGAGGTTGGTGATGCCGGACTGGGACCAGAGCATCAGGCCCCAGAAGATCGAGCCCTGCTGCACGATCAGCATCACGGCGAAGGCGAGGCCGCAGAGCAACATGAGGTACTTGGCCCGGTCGCCGAAGAGCATCTTGAGCGCGACGTAGTGCATGGCGATCAGCGGCTCCCTTGACGGCTGCGACGTTTTGGAGATGGGACAGGCGTTTTCATTGCCTCAATGTATGAGCATGGGCGATGCCAATTAAAAACAGGATGGTTCGACTTATAGAAAGCGTTGAAGCAATGGGCCTATTGGTTCAATTGAATGAAAAGATTGCAAGTCGCCGGAACGCAATATATGCCCGTATATGGGCACAATGCCGAAATATGGGCAGAAAGTCAGGGGCGTGATCAGGGGCTAAAATGGGCGGGCTTTTTGATTCCCAATTTCTTCATGCGGTGCTGGAGCGTGGAGCGTTTCAGACCCAGGCGGGCGGCGGCGCCCTTTGCGCCGGCCACGACCCAGTTGGTGTGGTGCAGGGTCTCGATGATATGTGCCCGCTCGGCCTCGGCCATTGTCCGGGCTGCCTTGGCGGATCGATCGCTGCGCTCCGGCCCTGCCGAGGCCGAGTCGCTTTCCAACTCTTCGATGGCGAGGACGGGGCCCTGCGAAAGGATGACGGCCCGCTCGATGACGTGTTCGAGTTCGCGGACGTTTCCCGGCCAGGCATAGGCCGCGAGGGCCTGCATCGTGGCGGTGCTGAGGCGGGTGATGGTCTTGCGGTGTCTGGCGCCGTACTTCTTGACGAAGTGCCGCGCGAGCATCGGGATGTCTTCGCGCCGTTCGCGCAGCGGCGGGATGCGGATGGGGAACACTTTCAGCCGGTAATACAGGTCCGCCCGAAACGAACCGGCCTTCACGGCTTGCTCCAGATCGGCGTTGGTGGCGGCGATGACCCGGACGTTCAGCGGGAGGGTGCGGCTTCCGCCGACCCGCTCCAATTCCTGAGTCTCGAGGATCCGCAAGAGCTTGACCTGGATGTCGAGGGGAATCTCGCCGATCTCGTCCAGGAAGATCGTGCCCTGGTCGGCCAGCTCGAAGCGGCCGATCTTGCGGGCCACGGCATTGGTGAAGGCCCCCTTCTCGTGGCCGAACAGTTCCGACTCGATCAGGGTCGGCGGCAGCGCCGCGCAGTTGACCTTGATGAGGGGTTTGGCCTTGCGCGGCGAGCGTTGATGGATGGCCTGCACCACCAGCTCCTTGCCCGTTCCGGTTTCGCCCGTGATGAGGACGGTGGAATCGGTCGGCGCCACCTTTTCGATGGCCTTCAACGTTTTCTGCAAGGCCGGGCTGTCTCCCACCAGTTCCTTGAAATCCACGGCGGCGCCGATCTCTTCCCGCAGATAGACGTTCTCGCGTTCCAATTGTTCCTTGAGGCCGCTGATCTCTTCGTAGGCCAGGAGGTTGGCGATGGCTTGCGACAGGTGGAGGCCGATCTGTTCCGCGAGGCGCAGGTCCCGCTCCGAGAAGGCGTTTTTTCTCCGGCTGCCGAAGGCGAGGAAGCCGTAGGGCTGCCGACGCACCGTCACCAGACAGAGCATGGCGGAGAGGATGCCGAACGACTCGAAGTAGGGGGCCTCCACGAACCGTTTGGGGTCGTGGCCCGTGATCAGCACCGGTCGTCCGGTGGCCAGCATTTCCGCCGCGGCCATGCGCTCGAAGGGAAAGTGGCGGAGCGCCTCGAGGTTCAAGGTGAAGCCGTGGATGTGAATCGGCTCGAACCACCGGCCTTGCGGCCCCTCCGTGAACCGGAGCAGCCCGTTCACGTCGTGCGGGATCACCCGTTGAAGCGCGTCGTGCATCGCCGGCAGCAGGCCCTCCATCGTGACCGTGCCGATCACGACGCGGCTGTTCATCGCCATCAGCGCGTCCCGCTCCTCCGAGGCCAGGACGGTCTGGAGCACCGGGGCGATCTGTGCCGCCAACTCATCCATGAGCCGCCGGTCGCCCTCGGTAAAGGCGTCGCGGTTCAGCGACGCGGCGAACATCACGCCGATCGTGCGCCCCGTCGCACCGGCTCCGGGGCCCGGCTTCAGTTGCAGGGGCGCGATCAAGGACGACCAGGGATGCCCCGTTGTCCGGACCACCCGGCCTTCCGTCCAGGACGAGGCCGTCATGTCGTTGCAGAGCAGCGCGGCACCGGCTTGGATCGCGGCTTCCTTCATCGTGCCGGCCGTGGGCAGTTGGCCGATCTGGTACCCGACGGAAGCGGGGTCGAGGAGCACCTCGGAGACCGGCGTAAGGGTATGGGCCGACTGGTTGTAGAGGTAGAGACCGGCGGCATCGAAGCGGACACAACGGGCCAAGGCGCGGCAGAGGGCTTGGTCGAACTCGCGCAACCCGGCTGTGCCGATCAATTCGCCGACAACTTGCAAGAGCAATTCGCTGGAATTTGCCGTGCCCATATACGGGCACTTTAACATGAAGCCGGCGATTGAGGAAGATTTGCGAAAAAAAAGTGCTGAACTGTCGGCGGGGGTCTGTTCCTATTGTCCGCGTGGGGCAATGTCTTTGGCGATCGCGTAGAGTCCTTGGGGATTCAGGCCTGGGTGGGGCCGTCCGTCAAGTCCATAGAATGTGCCGAGATGTCCTGGCGCCTGAACCTGTGCCTGGACGCGGATTATGTCGCCGGTGGAGACGTCGGGAGGCTTGGCGACGGCCGCGCCGCAGAGGCCGAGCACGGCGATGTCGAGAGAGCCGGTGTCGTCCTCAAGCGTGAAGAGGTAGGTGTTGTGGCAGGCGGTCCCTGAGGGTTGGAAATAGGGCTCCAGGAGCTGCACCTGAGTGACCCTCCCCTGGAGAGTCACGATGCGCATGTGATGGGGCTCCGGGTCCGCCAGGATCGTGGCGATCGCCACAGGGTCTGCGGCGGAGGCAACGAGTGCGCTCCCGAGGATGAGCGGTAAGAGGGCGAGCTGGACCATGCTTCTTGCGTTGTCCACGTCGCGGGCCTCCGGCACGTTGTCCGCAAAAACCGTCTCCTGGCTATTGTACCATTCTGACTGAAAACCGACGGTCGCTTTGCCCGGCAGGGCCTTCCGGTTATAATCACGGATCGCAATCGCAGCCACCCAAGGAGAAATCGGTTATGACAGGGTCCCGCGCACAGATTGATCCCTACATCAAGGAGGCGAGACCCCGCTTCGAGCGCTTTCTGGCCGAATTGGTGGAACTGCCCTCCGTCAGCATGGACCCGTCGCGTGCCGCGGACATGCGCAAGACCGCGACCCTGGCCGTCCAGTTGCTCAAGGACCTGGGAGCGGAGGCGCGGATCGTGGAGACCAAGGGCTATCCGGTGGTCGAGGGAGGATGGACCACCGGCAAGACTCATCCGACCGTGCTGGTCTATAACCACCTGGACGTGCAGCCGGCCCAGGAGCCGGAGTGGAAGCAGGCGCCCTTTGCCTTTCGCAACGACCAAGGCCTCTACCACGGCCGTGGGGCGACGGACGACAAGGGCCCGGCCCTGGCGGCCCTGCTGGCGGGGCGGTATGTCGTGGAACAGGGGGCGCCGATCAACGTGCGGTTTCTGTGGGAACTGGAAGAGGAGATCGGCAGCCCGAACTTCTCGGAGGCCCTGCGGCAGCGGCACCTGATTCGCAAGCCGGATTCGGTCCTGGTCTCGGATACGATCTGGATTGCCAAGGGCCGCCCGGCGATGCCCTACGGTTTGCGTGGGTTGCTGGGCGCGCGGCTCTCGCTGCGGACCGGGACGGCCGATGTCCATTCGGGACTCACCGGCGGCGCGGCCAGGAACCCGCTGACGGAACTCTGCGAGGTGGTCCATACCTGCGTCGATGCGAAGACCGGCCGTGTGAACATTCCCGGCTTCTACGACGACGTGGTGCCGCCCACGAAGGCCGAGATCAAAAGTTTTCTGGCTTCGGGCTTTCAGGTCGAACGGTTTAAGAAGGCGTACGGGTTCCGGTCGCTGCGGACCACCGACCCGGCCGAGGTCTTGCGGCGGATCTGGGCTTCGCCCACCTTCGAGGTGCATGGGCTGGCCGGGGGCTATGTCGGGCCCGGCGTCAAGATGGTGGTCCCCGGTTACGCGGAGTTGAAAGTCAGCATGCGCCTGGTGCCCAACCAACGGCCTGAAAAAATCTTCCGGCTGTTCAAGAAATTCCTGGCCGACCGCCATCCTCACGTCACGGTGGAGGCGGAAGGCATGTTGCAGCCCTTCCAGGGCGTCTTCAGCGGCCCTTACGCGGAGGCGGCGAAACGCGCGATGAAGGCGGGGTTCGGGAAAGAGCCGGCCTTCATTCGTGAGGGCGGGTCCATCGGCGCGGTCTCCACCATGCAGCGTGCTTGGCGGGTCCCGATCTTGTTCATGGGCTTGAGCCTGCCGGAGCACGGCTACCACGCGCCCAACGAACATTTCGATTGGGGCCAGGCTTCGGGGGGGATGAAGGCGCTGGCCGCGTATTTTGCGGAGCTTGCGCGGATAAAGCCGTAATCGGTTCTCAGTCGTCAGTTTTCAGCAGAGACCTCTGCGTCTTGACTGAAACTGACCACGGTCAACTGATAACTCCTTTACGACGCCGTGAGGAGCGGCTTGAAGACCGGGTCGGCTTCGAGCACCCCCTTGAGCGTGTCGTTGCCCAGCAGGTAGCGCCAGGAGTCCAGCGAGGCGCCGGGCAGTTTTGAGTACCACCGTTGCGCTTCGGTCAGGTGCGCCATCATGGCGCGGTTGTCGCGCTTCGGGGTAAACGCCAGGCTGTACCCCATCGTATAGGCCGCCACGAACTTATCCATCGGGTGTTCCGTCATCGTGAAGGCTTCTTCCGCCTCCTTGTAAGCTTGGGCGATGTCGGGGTCGTCGAAGGTGCGGTTCCAGGACACCCGCGCGATCCGCGACCAAGCCAGTTCGAGCAAGGCCAGGGCTCGGATCGCAGCCCGCTCCGGAGCGATCTCCTTGACCACCGCCTCGTGCGTGGCGATCGCGGCGAGCTGGTCGTTGTTCCACCGATAGACGATCCCGAGCCGCAGCCGGTTTTCGATGTCGCCGGGCTGGACCTTGGCCAGCATCTCCATGGCGGGGATGATGCGGTAGAGATAGTCCGCCGGGGTCGGTTTCGAGAGCCCGCCTATTTCCATGCCCAGGGAAATGTCCATCCGCGTCGTCTGGGCATAGACGTCCCAATACAACTCATCGAACCGCTGGGAGAGTTCCTTGTTGCCGACCATTACGTGGTGCGAGGCTGCGCCGGCGTTCAGCAGGGTCTGGAAGAGGTCGCGGGTCAAGAGGTTCAAGGCCTCCGGCTGGGCCGGGTCGATGAGCAAGACGCGGTTTAACATGGCCACGCGCTCTTCCAGCGCCGGGTAGATGGCCGCCCTGGCCACCGCTGCGAGCAAGGTGCCGGGTTGATCGGCCGGCGTCCACCACACCGGAGAGTTGTCCACGTAGCGGCTGGTTTCGGTGACGAACGGAATCACCGTCGGCCTCCCGGCGGCGCCGCCGGTCGGCGAGGGGATCGTCAGGTTGACGACCGCCGCATCGCCGGGGAAGCCGAGCTTCTTCAGGCCGGTCAGCACCACCCATTGGACCGCGATGGATTTCAAGGCGGCGCGGGGCCGCTTCACCGTGTTGGCCCACTGATACGTCCCCTGGGCATAAGTGACCGGCGAAGTCAGCGGATCTTTGTACGCGACCTGCGTGCGGACCCGCGTGGCCGGGACGGCGACAGTCGCGTCGTCGTGCAGGCGGAACGATGCGGCCGGCATCGCGGCGCTGTTCAGCACCTTGACGGTGAGTCCGCCGGCCGGGGGCGACAGGCCCAGGCGGTCCATGACGAAATAAGAGGACGCATAGAGAGAGAGCTGCTCGCCGAAGAACACCAGCGCGTCCTTGCCTGGCCACAGCACATCCATGCCCTGGACGCGATGTTCGACGACCGTCTGATGGGTGCGATCGAGGCGCTCCCAACACGCGGCGTAGGAGGCGTCCGACTCAGGAGGAAAGGACTTCACGGGCAGGGGACTGGCCGAGACGAGCGCGTACTGGCAGGCAAAGTCGAGCTGCCCGACCGTGACGCGGTCGCCGGACGCCAGCGCCTCGGCGTAGCGGAGCGCGACGGCGGCGGCGTTGGACGCGGTGGCGCGTGGCGAGGGCTTGGCGGCTTTTGCTGCGGCCAGGGCCGGTGACGCCGTGCCGTTCAGGGCAGACACGAGCGAGAGGAGCATGCACAGGAGGATGCCGCGACGAAACGAACGAGCTACAGTCATGAGACCTCTCCTCTGAACGAACCTTGTTCGAACCTTGCTTGGGGCGTCGAAGAATGCCCGCTACTTTATCATGGTGTCATTGTGCGGTGAAAGAGCCGCCTATCCCGTGGCAGGAACTTCTGCGGCGTACCATCACAGGGTGGGATTACGGCGGCGGCGGGGTGAGCGGCTTGGGACCGAAGCGAATGAGAGTTCGGATGTAGGCCAGGACGTCCCGTCGCTGCTCTTCGGTCAGCCCCTCTTTCCAGGCCGGCATCGCTGTGCGGGGCTTTCCGTTCATGATGACGGCCAAGAGGTCTGCGTCGGGTTTTGCCGAGGTCCCGGCCGAGATCAGGCTGGCCGGTCGCGGCGACAGAAACGGCGCGTCAGGCCCGTCGCCGCGACCGTGGCTTCCGTGGCAGCGCAGGCAGTGTTCCTCGTAAATCATCCGGCCCTGTTCAGGGTTGCGGGGCGCGCCGGCGGCAAGGCCGGCCAGGATCGTTGTCATCCCCAAGATCAGCAACAAGACCGTGCGGGTCATCGTCGGTCGTCTCCGAGTCGCGCCGTGACGCGCATCTTCGCGCAGGTCACGCGCTGCGCGCGGGTTCTTGCAGTCCGGCCAGCCAGTCCAGCCGTTGTTTGAGTCGGTCCGGGTCCGGAATGCCTTTCAACACCGCCGGCTCGCGGCGGTCCTCGCGCGGCGTGATGACGAGCGTCCCCACATTGAACCATGGGTTCAGGACGTCGCGCCGGACGGTCACCGAGCGAATCTGGTCGAGGGGAATCTCACAAACCTTCCCGGCTCCCCACCCGGACGCGATGCGGATTCGCTCGGAGCTGATCCGGTAGAACGCGGCATAATGAAACAAGGCGGCGATCGACGCAAAGAGGCCGATCGCCAGGAGGTACAGGCCGGCGGTCATCCATTCGTCCGACCGGGCGGCCAAGGCGGCGCGCAGGGACGCGGCGCCCATGAAGAGGAACAGCACGGCGTGGTCCGCCCAGGAGGAGCGTCCTTCCCAGAGGACTCGTTCAGGGGGTGACATCGGTGAATCAGCCATCGGTCCCCATCGGTCATTCGACGACGATGACGCCCCGCATCTCGTGGCCCGGCATGTCACAAAAGAACGGATAGACGCCGGGGTGTTCGAGCACGAACCGGAATTCCGCCCGACCTTCCGATGGAATGATCACCCGCTTGAACCCTTCCGGCCCGAACTCCGGCGCGCCGTTCCCGCTGACGTTCAGGTGCAGGCCCGTGAACAGCCCGACCGGCACGAAGGCGTGGAGTTCGGCATCGTGGTTTTTGAAAACCAAGGTGGTTTTTCGTCCGACGTGGAGGATCACCCTGGCCGGCTCGAAGGTCCGGCTGTGAATTTTGACGAGGACCTGTTCTTCGAGATCGGTGTCGGATGGGGCCAGGGTCGAAGTCGCGCCGGCCGGCCTGACGTCCGACAGGGAGAGACAGAGGACGATGACGAGCCCTGCCAGTTGCGTGGACCGGAACCGTTGCCGAGGGGCCTTGCGGCTTGCCTTGTCACGCGACGGACAATCCCGGCGCGATCGGCCGGGCCAGGGGCTTGCGGCGTCAGCCATCAGAGGCCCGGTTTTCCACGAGGGTTCCGCCTGGGACGTCACGGCCGGCCAGCGGCTCTGAGGATCTGACTGCGGAGCCTGGCCTTGGCGGTGGAAGTCAGCGGGGGGGTATCGACGTGGCGGCAGAGATCGACCGTCCGGCGGAGCGAGCTGACGAAGACTTCGCAATTGGGACAGGGCCCCAGGTGCTTTCGAATTTCTTCGCAGACGCCGGGGGCGAGGTCGTTGTCGAGGTAAGCGGACAGGCGGCGCAAAATCTTCAGGCAGTGGGTCTTGGAATGTCCGTGCCGGGCCTGGGTTGCGGTGCGGCTGGTCTTCATCATGCGCCTCATGGTGTGTATTCAATCACGCGGCCGGGCCGGAATCAACCGGCGCGAGGGCGTTGCCGGCCCGGCCGCTCCGGCGGGTTGTCCGAACTCCCGCGCGCTGAGTTCCTTCCGGACGAACAGCCTGGCTCGATGGAGGCGGGATTTCACGGCCCGCTCGTTGAGGCCCATGATGGCGCCCACTTCCTTGGCGGGCATGTCTTCCATGTCCCGCAGGACCAGGACCAGGCGATATTTCTCGGGGAGCTTCCGAATCGCCTGCTGGAGCGCCCCGCGCAGTTCTTTGTTGGCCAGCGCCTCTTCCGGCGTCAATCCTTCCGCCGGAATCTGCAGCCGGAACTCGCCCTCGGAGGTGGGGATGAACTCATCCAGCGACAGCTGCCGCTCCGGCTCGCCCTTGCGCTTGCGTCGCATGCGGATGCAGGCCCGCGAGGCGATGGTGTAGAGCCAGGTCGAGGGCTGCGCGTCGCCGCGAAAGTGTTTGAGCCCCCGATAGGCATTGAGGAAGGTGTTCTGGACCAGGTCCTTGGCGTCGTCCGCCTGGCCGCAGAGACGTTGGGCAAACCGGAAGATGCGGTCCACGTGGTCGCGGTAGAGCCGATCGAAGGCCGCTGTGTCGCGGTCGCCGTTGGGCGCCGTCCCCCCCGTGGAATCCTGCCGCTGCGGTCTCTGCGTGCGAGTGTTCATGGGTGCAACGGAGTGTACGAACCTCCCGGCGGGCTGTCAAGGCGCGCGGGCCGACTCGGAACCGTGCGGCCAAGCGTCATTTGGCCTCCGTGCCGTGGCACTGGAGGCAGTCGGAAAACTCCCCGGTCCGATGTGCGCCGCGACCCTTTCGGTGCAGGCGCTTGACGGCCTCGGTGTCCAACAACGTGGTGGGCCGCCCAGGTCCTGATCCGAAGGCGTGGCAGTCCGTGCAGGAGCGGGTCCCGGTGGCCGAGAAAATGTACTCGCCGTGCGGGTTGCCGGTTTCTCCGATGACAATCTGTCCGAGCCGGCCCCGGTGCTCGGTGTGACAATCCAGGCAGGACCGCCCCTTGCGAATCTTGTCTTGGTGAAAGGCGTTGACCGTTGCCTCGGAGATGTCGCCGAACCATTGAGGGGTATGGCAGGCCACGCACTTTGCCGTGGTGACCCCGCGAAAGGGCTCATGGCAATGGGCGCATCCGGCGATGTCGGCATGGTACTGGCTCAGGTCGCCCGGCGCCCACAGGCTTTCCGGGTCACGCTCGCCGGTCCAGCCCAGCCAGCCGATCAGCAGCAAGGTGACGGCGAGCACGATCGGCAGGACCGATGACGGGAGCGGCAGGTACATGGGCTAGAACCCTCCAAAGTAAAGGGCTGCGCCCACATGCAGGAACGTCAGGATCAGGAAGGTGGCGGTCACCGGGGCATGGAGGTACTGCCAAAAACGGAAGGCTTTCTCCTGGGCGGCCATGGCGTGAAGACGGGCGTCGAGGTCGTCCTCGGAGAGCCCTTGCTGCGCCAACAGCCGGCGCCGGTCCTGCAAGGTGCGCAGGATCAGATAGTGCACGGCCTGGCCGATCAGCCCGCTCAGCACGACGGCGCCCATGGCCAACAGGGCGAGGACCGGCACGAGGGCGTGAAAGTGGTTGCCTGCATGGATGAGAATCAGCACCGGCCCCATGATGCCGGCGATCATGTGAACGCGAAACCAGCCTTTCGGCCAGCGCCGTTGCCCGGCCGACCGCTTTGTGAACGAATAGACGAACACCAATAGGATGACGCTGAGGCCGACCCATCCGGTCAGATGTCCCAGGTGGGTATGGCCGAAGGGCCGATCCGGCCTCGTCGTGAGGAGTTCTTCAAGGATGAAGGCGCCGCCGATGGCGCTGCCGACGAGGATGCTGACGAGGATTGCGCGGCGGGCCAGTGGGCTCACGGAGGCTCTCAACTCTTGGCGCCGTTCAGTTTATAGGCGAGGTGGCAGGCGACGCAAGCCTTGAGCACCCCGTCGAGACGCGGCAGGATTTGCTTGAGATCGTGGGAGGGCATGATCCGGGCCAGCGCTTCGGCCGCTTCGTGGTGGGCCATGGCGAGGTCGTGATAGGCCGGCGCAAAATCTTCCGGCTTCCGGCGCAGCAGGGCCTGGCGGTGCATGAAAAATCCGAGGTGGGCCTCGGTCAGGCCCTGGGCCCGTTCATAATCCTCTTCCGCCAGCGCCGCCACAATCGCCTGCACCGTTTCCAGATGTTGCAGCATCACGACCCGATGCTCTTTCCCCGCTTCGCCGGACAGCCCGATGGGCTCTCGTGTATCCGGCGCGGTCGAGGAGGAAGCCGCTGCGCCGAGGGTCTGCTTGTCGGCACAGCTTGAGAGGGCCAGGGCCAGACAGAGCACGGGGGTCGCCAGCGTGAAAAACACGACGGAGCCCGCGCCGGGCGCATTCTTCTTCATGGCTATCCTCAATACTTTTCGACCCCCAGCCGTCCCCCCGCATGGCACCGGAAACAGTCGGCGAACCGGCCTGGCCCATGGGCGCCCTTCCCCTTGGCCTTGAGACTCCGCACGGCCTCATTGTCCAGGACGGCGGGGGCGGCTCCTTTCGCCGCGCCGGAGCCGTGGCAATCGGAGCAGAACTTCGTGCCCGTGACCCGGAAAACCAGATCGCTATGGGGATTGAGCGGGGCCGCGCCCCCCGCTGTCGATTGACTCTCTGCCGCTTGGCCTTTGGCGAAAAGAAGAAACATTCCCAGCGATGTCCCCGCCAAGAGGATTCCGAGCAGCGCGATGGTCCGAAGCAACATGAGAGTTTCCCCGTGGTCTCTAGCGCGAGCCGCAACAGGTTTTGTAGCGTTCTTCAGGGATGTTGTTCATGGCCGTGAAAATCGCCGCGCGATCTTCCTCGGTCAGGATGTTGTCGATGGCATGGTAGAGAATCCGCTCTTCTTTTTGGTTGTGGGAAGCCAGGACCGCCAGCAGGCGGTGCTCCTCCTGGTCGCTGTCAGGGTCCTGTCGCTGGACTTTCTGATGAATGGCTTCCAGGGACTCCCCGATCTGTCGATGCTCCGCCCGCATGACCATGGTCGGGCCGACTTCCGCCATGCCTGTCTGTCTCTCCCAGAGGGGAAACAGAATCTCTTCTTCCCAGACGATGTGCCGTTGCAATCCAAACTTGAATTGGACGAACGAGTCTTTGGCCTTGGCGTAGTCGGACCGTTTCAACGCTTGAAAGGCCTTGAACAGGGCATCGAGCCGTTCGTGATCTTCCTGAAAAAATTGTTGGATCGTTGGGTGACTCATGGGGGATGCCTCCCTAGCAGGGGGTTGTGTCCGTTCACGTTGATCAAAGCAAGCCCAATGCCATCGACCCAGCTCCTCCCAGGGCCGGCTCATCCCTGTAAAAGCCGGAACTTACTGTGAGGATGGAGAACGCTTGGTGAAGGGAGGACGGCAGCTTGCCACAGGCAGAGGGAGTCTTCTGTGGAGAAACGCAACAGAGCGGCGAGCAGAGGGGAAAGCGCCCGATGGTTCAGAACGCGACGTTCCGATCTCGTTCCGCCACGGCCTTGATGTAGTCCGGCATGCCCTTGATCGTCGCGCCGGCGACGAGGTCCGTTTCTTTGATCTGCCGCGCCACGGCACAGGCTCCGCAGACCCAGATCGCGATGCCGGCGGCTTGGATTGCGGCCAGCAAGTCTTTCAGCGGCGTCAGGTTCACGCCCGTGACATGGTCCGCCGTGCCGTTGCGTCCGAGCGTGACCGCCTCGTTCCACAGCCAGAGCACGACATCGTGCCCCTGTTCCTTGGCCACCTTGGCGGCCATGAAGGGCAGCGTCGCCATCGTGGGATCATCGGTCCCTCGACTGCCGGAGATAATGAATGTCGCCATGCTCAGAACCTCTTCCTGACCCTGTGAAGGCCTGTTTGTCCCTACTTGCTTAAGCTCCGGACATACGCCAGCAGATCCCGGATCTCCTGCTCCGATAGTTGTCCTTTAAAAGGCGCCATTGCCGTGCCGGGCCGCCCCTCCTGTATTGTCTTGAGCAATTCGGCGTCGGGCTTGGCCTTGGTTTTCGGGCCGGTTAAATCTGCGGGAGGAGGAACAAGCATTTTCCCGGCCGGTCCGTCGCCGCGACCGCTCGGTCCGTGGCAATTCACGCAGCCGCCCTTTCCGTCGAACAGCGTTTTTCCCTTTGCCGCGTCACTGCCGGCTGCCCCAGCAACCGGCGGTTCCAGCCCAATGACAAGATTGAGAAGCAAAACCACCGGAATACAAAAGCCACTGCGGTTCAGTCGTGCCATCGTGCGTCTCCTTTGATGCCATCCGACATTCAATTCGAAGGCCGGCAAACCCGTCGAAGCGCTACCTTACCCGATGTCGCGCGAGGCCGTCCAATGATTATCTTCCGATGACATCGCGCCGGTCGTTGTTAGTGCGCCAGGCTCCTGATGTACTGGATGAGTTGCCAGACTTCGTCGTCCGGCAGACCGGCGAAAGACATCATGCCCGTGCCAGGAGAGCCGTTCTTGATGACCCAGAACAACTGCCCGTCAGGAATGCCCTGCATCATCTTCCCGCAGGTGAAGTTTCGGG
>VGXD01000005.1 GCA_016873525.1 Nitrospira sp.
CTTGCTGGCCGACCGGCTCCTCGCGGCGACGGATTGGCTGGCGCGGCACTCTGCGACGCGGGGCTTCAGGCTCGGCTACTTCGGAGCCAGTACCGGGGCCGGCGCAGCCTTGCAGGCTGCGGCCCGGTCTCCGGCCTCGGTCCATGCCGTCGTGTCGCGAGGCGGCAGGCCTGACTTGGCTGCGCCGTTCCTTCCGCAAGTGACCGCGCCGACGCTGCTCATTGTCGGCGGCGAGGACATCCCGGTGATTCAGATGAACGAGGAGGCCCTGGCCCTCCTGACCTGTCCCAAGAAGCTGGTGATCGTGCCTGGGGCGACGCATCTCTTCGAGGAGCCCGGCACCCTGGAGCAAGTGGCGGACCTCGCCAAACAGTGGTTCGTGCGACACCTTTGAAGAATTGCCAGGAGTGACGATTGAGTGATTGCAAGATTGGTGATTGAGTGATTGCCAGGATTGGTGATTGACGGATTGCCAAGATTGACGATTGCCAGGATTAATCGTGGCAATCATCAATGTGGGAAGAGGGCATGTGTCTTGCTCAAATTAGCTTGGCGAGGGAGAATGGCAGCAAAGGGGGGTGAGGATGAGTGAGCAGCCGGATGACAGTGGACCCAGTGCCGGGGGTGACAAGCTCGATCGCGCGATGCCCTCGTTCTTCGGGGGGGGCAGAATCGGATGCGAGCGAGTCGGCCCTCGTCATGTCGTCTGAACCGCTCCGTCCCCTTGCCGAGGTTCCCCTTGCTGACGCTCCCGCCCCGCGCAAACGATTTAGGGCGGGGTTGGTCCTCTCGGCTGCGATTGCGGCCATCGCGAGCGGGGCGGTCCTGTGGTACTGGCTGTCGCCGAGCGAACCGCCGGTTCGATACAAAACGGCGCTGGTGGATCGCGGGCCCATCACCGCGACCGTGACCGCCACCGGCACGGTGAATCCCGTGGTCTCCGTGCAGGTCGGCAGTCAGGTCACCGGGAAGATCAAAGCCCTCTACGTCGATTACAACTCGGTGGTCACGCAGGGACAAGCGATCGCTCAGATCGATCCCGATCCCTTCCAGTCTCGGGCGAATCAAGCCCGGGCGTCTCTCAGAAACGCCCGCGGCGCCTTGGTCAAGGCCCAGGCCGCATTGGCTCAGCGCAAGCTTGAATTGGATCGGATTGAGAGGCTGCACCGGCAGAAATTCGTGGCGCAAGCCGACCTGGACGCGGCGGGGACCAACTATCGCGACGCCGCGGCCCAGGTGGAAATCGCCGAGGCTCAGATCGACCAGGCCCAGGCCGCGCTGTCCAACGCCGAGATGGATCTCGGCTACACCACGATCTATTCCCCGCTCGACGGCATCGTCGTGTCCCGCAATGTCGATGTCGGGCAGACCGTTGCGGCCAGCCTGCAGGCGCCGACGCTCTTCGTGATCGCGCAGGACCTCACCAAGATGCAGGTTGATGCCAATGTGAGCGAGTCGGACATCGCCGGCGTGATCGAGGGGAGAGAGGCGGAGTTCACGGTGGATGCCTATCCCAACGCGCTGTTCAAAGGCCTGGTGGCGCAGATCAGGAATGCGCCGATCAGCATCCAAAACGTGGTGACCTACGACGTGGTGATCAACGTCAACAACCCCGACCTCAGACTCAAGCCGGGCATGACCGCCAATATCTCGATCGTGACGGCGCGGCAGGCGAATGCGTTGCGGGTGCCCAACGCGACCTTGCGCTTCAAACCGCCCGGCGTGCCGGTCGACAGGAAAAAAACGGCGTTGTGGCTGCGTGATCGCAAGGGACAAGCCCTGGCGGTTCCGATCAAGGCGGGGATTGCGGACTTGCAGTTCACCGAGATTCTGGAAGGGGAGGTTCACGAGGGCGATCAGGCGATCGTGGGCCTGGAAGAGTCCGAGGAGGCGGGGCAGAAGACCCTGCCGCCGGGGTTCGGCCTCGGGCCGAGAATCAGATGAGGAATTGGCGAGGAATTGACGATCGCTCGGAATTGGCGACGGACGAATTCAGCTAATCTTGGCAATCGTCAATTCCGTTCAATCGTCAATTCTCCAGCGAGATAATCATGCAATTCTTTCTGATGACCGTCCAACTGGCCTTCCGTGTCCTGGCCCGCAATCCCTTGCGGGCCGGGCTGACCATGTTGGGCATCATCATCGGCGTGGGGGCGGTGGTGGCGATGGTGAGCCTGGGCCAGGGCGCCAGCGTTTCGATCCAGGCCCAGATCTCCAGCTTGGGGACAAACGTGCTGATCGTGATTCCCGGCGCCACCACGGTGAGCGGGGTGCGCACCGGCTTGGGCGGGGTCTCCACGCTCACGATCGAGGACGCGCGGGACATCGAGCGCAAAGTCCCCGGCGTCTCCGCCGTGTCCTACGCCACGCGGTCCGTGCTCCAGGTCGTGCACGAGAACAAGAACTGGAGCACCGTGGTCCTCGGCACGAATGCGATCCTGCCGGACATCCGCGACTGGCCGGTCGCCCAAGGGACCTTCTTCACCCAGTCGGATGAGGACAGCGGGGCGAAGGTGGCGGTGATCGGAAAAACCGCGGCGGAGAATTTATTCGAGCGGGGCGAAACGATCGTCGGGGCCCAAATCCGGGTCAAAAACGTGCCCCTGCGCATCCTGGGGGTGATGACGCCCAAAGGACAGAGCCTCTTCGGCCAGGATCAGGACGATGTCGTCTTCATTCCCTTCTCCACGGCCGAACGCAAGGTGCTGGGCACCAAGTTCCTCGGGACGGTCGGCATCATCCTGGTGGCCACCGAGCGGCGGGATCAGATTGCGGCGGCGGTGCCGGAGATCAAGGGCCTCTTGCGGGCCAGGCACCGCCTGCAACCCTCGGAGGAGGAGGACTTTACGGTGCGGACCATGGAGGACATCGCGAAGGCCTCGGCCGGGGCCAGCCGGACGATGATGCTGATGTTGCTCAGCATCGCGTCGATCTCGCTGGTGGTCGGCGGCATCGGCATCATGAACATCCTGCTGGTCTCGGTCACGGAACGGACGCGCGAGATCGGCATCCGGATGGCCGTGGGCGCCAAGCGCCGGCACATTCTCTTGCAGTTCCTGGTCGAGGCCGTGATCCTCAGCACCGTGGGCGGTGTGGCCGGCGTGGGGGCCGGCATCGTGGGGGCGCGCCTGGCCACCACTGTGGCCGGCTGGCCCACGATCGTGTCGCCCCAGGCCGTGGCGGTCGCCTTTCTGTTCTCGGTCGCGGTGGGGATTTTCTTCGGCCTCTATCCGGCCAACAAGGCCTCGCAACTGAACCCGATCGAAGCGCTGAGATATGAATAAGAGAGGGATTGGTGATTGCCACGATTGATGGTTGAGGGATTGCCGTGATTGGTAATTGACAGATTGCGCAAGATTGACGATTGCCACAATTGAAAGATTGACGAGTGGTCGGAATTGACGATTTGGGAAATGGGGCATGCTGCAGGCCGAACAGTTACGGCAGAGGACCAAACAGTTCGCGTTGGCGGTTCTTGGGTTGGTCCGCGATCTTCCCAGAACCGACGAAGCTCGGGTGCTCGGAAGACAGCTCTTGCGTTCCGGCACCTCGCTGGCTGCGAACTACCGGGCAGCCTGCCGTGCCAGGTCAAAAGCCGAATTCATCTCGAAAATGAGCGTGGTCATCGAGGAAACGGACGAAACGGAATTCTGGCTGGAATTATCGACGGAAAGCGGGATGGTTGCTTCTGCGCGAACGGCGGAGCTTTTGCGTGAAGTCGGTGAGCTGTTGGCCATCTTCGTCGCCTCACGACGGACCGCGAGGGGGGAAAGAGGAAAGGAATGACATGATTGACGACTCACAGAATTGCCATGATTGGTAATTGACGGATTGCGCAAGATTGACGATTACCACGATTAATCCTGGCAATTCATCAATCGTCAATTCTTCTCAATCGTCAATTCTTTGAAGAGGAGGTGCTCATGCGTATTCTACTGGCGGTAGATGGTTCGGACCAATCGTACGAGGCGGCGCGGGCTCTGGCCCACCTGGCGCCGGCGGCGCACCTGACCGTGCTGCACGCGCTGGACGTGCCCAAGCCGGCCTATCCGATGATGGTGCCGGAAGTCGCGCAGGAACTCTACACGACGGTCGAGCGGGGCATGCGGGAAGACGGCGAGCGCTTGCTCGACCGCACGGTCTCGATCCTGCCATTCCATACGGGGCCGACCTCCAAGCGTCTGGAACTCGGCCGTCCGGCGGAGACGATTCTGACCGTGGCCGAAGACGAACGGGCGAACCTGATCGTGCTGGGGGCGCGGGGGTTGGGGCCGGTGCAGGAAGTCCTGTTGGGCAGCGTGACCCATCGCGTCGTCACGCAGGCCCACTGTCCGACGCTGGTGGTCAATAAGCCGATGCGTTCGCTCCGCACCGTGCTCCTGCCGGTGGAGAGCGCGCAGGATGCCGAGGCGGCCGTGAAGTTTCTCGCCACCAAACCGTTCAAGGAGTCCCTCCAGATGACCGTGCTGACGATCCTGCCCTTTGCGGTCCCGCTGTGGCCGGTGGGAGTCTCGGCGAGCGAGGCGCTGAAGGAACAGGCGATTGCGAGTGCGCGGGATTTCGTGGACGACGTGGCATCGCGGATTGCCAAGCTGGGACATCAGGCCAGCGGCGCGACGACCCTGGGCGATCCGGGCCATGCCATCATCGGCTGGGCCGGCACGACCCAACCGGACCTGATTCTGATGGGGTCTCGGGGCCGACGCGGGGCTGCGCGGTTTTTGTTGGGCAGCGCCTCGCACACAGTTCTGCACCGCACGCCCTGTCCGGTGCTGGTGTTCCGATGAACAGAAAGGAGCAATTTAATTGACATGCGGCCTGGTAAAAGATAAGTATTTTGCATGGCCTTAGTCATGCCTCGCCGGCGGACCACCGTAACGGGCAGATTCCAGGCTTGCAAGAGGAGGGCGCAGGGGCGATCGTTCGATGCAGGCAGTCGCCTTGCGCCTTGTGCCGACAAACTGTTGCTGAGAGTCTATGGCCACTGCACGGCGCATCCTGCTCGTTGACGACGATCCGAGTCTCACCGTTCTTGCCAATGAGTTCCTTCAGGGAGCATTCCCCCACCTTCAGATAGACCAGATTTCTACGGCGGCCGGCTTGGCGCAAGCGCTGGATACCGGCGGCTTCGATCTGGTGATCACCGACTATCGATTGGGTTGGAGCGACGGCCTGGAGGTCCTGCGCCGGGTCAAGGCCCGCTGTCCCGACTGTCCGGTGATCATGTTCACGGCGACCGGCAGCGAGGAAATCGCCGTGGAGGCGATGAAGGCCGGGCTGGACGACTATGTCTTAAAATCGCCCAAACATATCGGCCGTTTTACGGCGTCGGTCCGGCACGTCTTGGACCAGGCCGAGCAACGTCGGATCGCCCAAGAGACGGAAGGCCGGTACCGCTCGCTGGTCGATGATGTGCTGGAGTCGTCCGCGGTCGGGGTCCTCGTGCTCGATGCCGACTTCCGAGTGGTCTGGGTGAACGCCGCGTTGGAGGGATTTTTTGGCCTACGACGGGAAGACCTCATCGGGTTGGACAAACGAACGCTGATCGGGCAACGAATCAAGCACCTTTTCGAAAACCCGGATCGTTTTTCGGAAAAGATATTGGCGACGTACGATGACAACACCTATGTGGAACAGTTCGAGTGTCGGGTGCGCCCCTCCGCCGACCGGCCAGAGCGCTGGTTGGAGCACTGGAGTCAGCCCATTCGATCGGGGCTGTACGCCGGCGGGCGGGTCGAGCATTACTACGACATCACCGCGCGCAAGCGGGCGGAAAACAGCCTGTTCCGCATGGCTTCCTTTCTCCAGATGAATCCCGGTCCGATTATCGAGACCGACTCGACTCCGGCCGTCGCGTACATGAATCCGAAGGCCGAACAACTTTTTCCGGACCTTTCCGCATTGGGGCCGGCCCATCCGCTTCTGAAAGGGATACAGGAATCCATGAAGCGGTTGCTCTGCCGTGGGGGACAGGACACGCTGATTGTTTTCGATGTGACCGTTGCCGACCGATCGTATGAATTGAGCGGCTGGTGCATTGGGGGCGGCGAGCACTTTTGGTTTTCCGGGAACGACATCACCGCGCGCAAGCAGGCGGAGGAGGCCCTTCACTTCAGCACCCAGCAATTCCGTAGCGCATTCGAGGACGCCACGATCGGCATGGCGCTCGTGGCGCCTGACGGTCGCTGGCTTAAAGTAAACCGTGCGTTGTGTGAATTGACCGGGTATTCGGCGGAGGAATTGCTGGTCAAGACGTTCCAAGATATCACCTATCCGGACGATCTCGAACGCGACTTGGAGTATGTGCGTCAGATGTTGGCCGGTGAGCGGCGCACGTATCAGATGGAGAAGCGGTATTACCACAAGCTGGGTCATGTCGTCTGGGTTCTGCTGAGTGTGTCGTTGGTGAGAAGCGCCGACGGTCAGCCCAGCCATTTCATTTCGCAGATTCAAAATATCACCGCGCGCAAGCAGGCGGAGGAAGCCCTGCGGCAGGCGAACGAGGCGCTTCAGGCCATCGTTCAATCCTCGCCGGTGGCCACCACGGTGCTCAACAGGGACGGGATCGTACAGATGTGGAATCCGGCGGCCGAACGGCTGTTCGGTTGGTCGAGCGACGAGGTGGTGGGCCGTCCGTTGCCCACCGTGCCGGATGAAAAGCGGGAGGAGCATCGGGCGTTGCGTGAGCGGGTGTTGAGGAATGAGGCCTTCCGCGACGTGGAGGCCGTTCGGCGCAAGAAAGACGGCTCGCTGGTTACGATCAGCCTCTCGACGGCGCCTTTGTCGGATGCTCAGGGGCGGATCGTCGGTATCCTCGGCCTCATGGCCGATGTGACCCTGCGCAAGCAGATGGAGTGGCAAGCCGGAAGGCTGGAGCGGATGGCAGCGATGGGGCTCTTGATCGGCGGGGTTGCCCATCAGATCAAGAATCCGCTGTTCGTCGTCACCGGTCATGTGCAATTGCTCAGGGACAAGTTGGCCCACCGTGAATATGACGGGTTGGAACGCGATCTCCAGAAGATCGAGGCGGCTGCCCAGCGCGCAAGCGCGGTGGTACAACGGTTTTTGGCGCTTGGCAAGCCTCTTGAGCAGCAGCAGCAGTGCTCTATTGCCGCCATTCTCGACGAAGCGCTCGATTTTCTCGCCAACGAGCTGGTGCGGAATCAAATCCGCGTGCGGACCGAGATCGCCCGGGATCTTCCGGCCGTCCGGGGCAATCGCCCGTATTTGCGCGAGGCCTTCCTGAACTTGGCCTTGAACGCGATGCAGGCCATGGCCGAGGCCCACGGGCAGGGGACGCTGACGGTGACGGCCCAGATCTCAGCCGTCGGCTCTCAGCCGTTAACTTCTGCAGAGAAGCTATCAGCTATTAGCCATCAGCCATCAGCTTCTGAGAAACAATGGATCGAAGTTCGGATTACTGACGACGGGCCGGGTATTGCCCCGGAGCACCGGCCCAAGCTGTTCGAGCCCTTCTTCAGCACGAAACCGCCGGAGCAGGGAACCGGCTTGGGGCTCTGGATGGTGCGCACGGTGCTGATGGGACTGGGCGGGACCGTCACGTGCGACACGGAAGTCGGCAAGGGGGCGACGTTTATCGTGAGACTGCCGGTGGCGGGGAATTGAAGCATTGAGTGATTGCCAAGATTGAGAAGAATTGCCACGATTGGCGATTGGCGGATTGTCAGAATCAAGTTTCAATCTTGCAATTCTTCAATCTCGGCGATTCTCAATCCTGGCAATCGTCAATTCTGCGCAAGTTTGGTAATGGAGGTCATGCGTGGCTACGATTTTGCTGGCGAATGCGGATCATAAGTTCACTCACGTGCTCAAGGGCGTGTTGGCCGCTTATCGGCACGAGGTGATGACGGCGCGAACCGGGGAGGAGGCCTTGCGGCTCTTTGAAGCCACGCAGCCGGCCCTTGTCTTGCTCGATCTGGGTCTTCTTGGACTGTCCGGAATGGATGTCTTGGCGAAGATACGAGTCCGGGCGCCCCACCTGCCGGTCATAGTCCTCACGAGCGATGTGAGCGTCGAGGTTGAGGACCGGGCGCGAGAGATGGGCGTGACAACCGTGTTGCGCAAGCGACTCAAAATGGACGTCATCATGCAAGCGGTCAGTCAGGCGCTGCAGCATGCGGGCCGGCCGGCGCCTCCCCCGTTGCCCGGTCCGGTCGAGACGAAGCCGGCCACGATCTTGATCGTGGACGATGAGCAGGCCATTTGCGAGATGCTCCGAGAGTTCTTGGAACGACGCCAATATCGCGTGAGGACGGCGGCCAACGGCGAAGAGGCGCTGGCCCTCGTCAAGCGCGAGCCGCCCGACCTGGTGCTGTTGGATATCTACATGCCGGGCATCAACGGGGTGGAAGTGCTGCGACGGTTGCTGGCGTCCGGTTTTACCGGCGGGATTATCATGCTGACCGCCAGCCAAGATGAGCCCTTGCTGCAAACGGCGCTCGACATCGGGGCCTTCGACGTGCTTTCCAAGCCGGTGGACCTCGATCAAGTCGAACTGGCGGTCATGGTCAAGCTGGCGATGCAGGGTTGAAGAAAGCCCCCGGCGGCGGACTAAATCACCCGCCGCTCCTTGAGCGCGGAGAGGATCAGATCGGCGGCGGCTTCCGGCTCGATCTTCGTGGTGTCGAGGCGGAGAGCCGGGTCGATCGGCGGCTCGTAAGGCTCCTGGAGCCCCGGCACCGTCGCCGATTCCCCCGCCCGACCCTTCCGATAGGTTCCCTTCCGATCCCGCTCCATACAGACCTCCAGCGGACATTCGACCGCCACCTCGATGAAGGAGGGAATCAGCCGACGGGCGAAGTCCCGGTAGGCCCGCCGGTTTGCCGTGGCGTCGAAGATGACGGTCACGCCTTGGGCGACGAGGCGGCTGCCGAAGAAGGCCAGGGCCCGGTAGAACAAGTCCCGCTCCTCGCGCGAATAGGTCGGCGTCGGGGTCAGGACCCTGCGCAAGGCATCCGACTCCAGCACCTCCACGCGCAGGCCCAATGCGTCGAGCTTGGGACGCAGCGCCGCCGCGACGGCGCTCTTGCCCGAGGCCGGAAGGCCGGTAAGCCAGATGGCGAAAGCAGGGCCGTGATGGGTGACAGGTGACGGGTGACCAGTCGTAGATAATTCCGCCATCGAATGCCTGTATCCTCCCTGTCACTCGTCACTTGTCACGCGTCACGGGTATTGGCAGTACCTATTCACCTCGGCCGGATCGAACCGTTCTTCCGCCAGCACGTTTTGAATGAAGTTGAACAGGCTGCGCCTGACTTGAAGGGAGAGCTTGGGATACCAGAGCGGGCTGGCGATGACGAGGCCCCGGAAGGCAAAGAACGGCGCAGCGCATTCCAGCACGGCTCGATCACGGCTTGCGGCGAGGTAGCGCTCCCAGAATTCTCGGAACAAGACCTCGAAGGGCCCCTGCAACCGTCCCCACCGGCAGAGCGAAAAGAACAGGTAGTTGATCGTCATGGCGGTGACGTCGTCGGCCGGCTCGCCCCATTCGCCCCGCGAGCGGTCCAGCACGCTGAAGTCCGTCCCGCAACGGAACAGCACGTTCCAGGGGTGGAAGTCGCCGTGGACTTGCGCAAGACGGCCGGCCCGATGGCGCAGGGCCCAGCGCCATCGGTTGCAGTTTTCCTCGATGGAACGCAGGAGGTCTTCCGTGATGAAGCCGAAGCGACGGGGGTAACTGTCCGTCAAGCCCATGATGCACTCCCCGTGGCCGAGCAATTCGCGCAGCCGGCGACGATAGAGGTCCGGCTCGCGGCGCTTGACCCGATGAATCTTGGCCAAGTAGCCGGCCAGGGCTCGAGTGCGGTCCTTGTCCCCTTTTTGCAGCCGTCCGGTCCGGCTCAATCGTTCGAGGTCGGCATGGTAGCTCGCGCCTTCCGCCCAGTCCGTCAGGACGAAAAACTCTTGAGCCGGGGCGACGGAGAACAGCGCGCCTGCCGAGGTGAAGGCGCCCACGTCCAGCGCCGGCACGTGCTGCGGAAGCCGACCGTAGGAATCGAAATCCCACAACAGGGCCTGGGCGCGGTCCGCCTTATGTTCATGTCCGAAGGGGCCGGGACTCATGGTCTCGAGGACCACCCGGCGGAGGGTGCGTCCGGTGCGAAAGGTGAGCCGGATCGGGGCCCCATAGCCGTATTGCTTGAGCGCCAGACCGGAGGTCTCACGACCGATGGGGCCGAAGGCCACGAGTTCGGTGTCGGCCCCGAATCGCCGGCAGAGGTACTGCTCGATCTTCTGTCGTTGCAAGGTCGGCATGGAGGATGAGAGCGTTCAACCAGTTGCGTTCGGCTATCAGCTTTCAAAAGATGCAAGCCCTATTCCATGCGCTTCCAGCCTGCTGTTTACCGATGGCCGACGGCTAATGGCTGAACGCGGTTCATTCGACTGCCGCATTCGGCTCCATTGTGCGAGGGACAGGGTGAGGAATAATGCGCCAGTCCGGAAGAATTGAGTGATTGACGAGTGATCCGTTGACGATTAAATTGGTGACCAATTGGAGACCGGATATCGTTTGGTTCCGCAGCCGATCGTCAATTTTTCCGCAATCGTCAACGATGGAATGGGTTCCTGGTATTGTGGCACGGCGCTTGCGATACCGACTTGCAAAACGTAGGAGGAGGGTTTTATGGAGCTGCATATCGAAAGTCGGAATGTGGCGATGACGCCACGGTGGAAAAGCGAGATTGAAAAACGGATGGAGGACTTGAACGCCGGGCAGGAGGATATCCTGCACGCGCGGGTGACGCTGACCAAAAATCTGCATCACAAGAAACTGACCAATGTTGCCGAAGCCCTGGTGGTCGTGACGCTCCCCGGCCGGCACACGTTTACGGCCAGGAAGGAGGACAAGACGTTTGAAGAAGCGATCCGCTCCTCCTTTGCCGCCGTGGACATTGAGATGCGGAAGTATCGGGAAAAACGCGCCTCCAAAGAGGTTCGGCTGCCGGTCATCCCGCTCCGGGGCGTCGTCTGCAAGTTGTTTCCCAAAGAAGGCTACGGCTTCATCCTGCAGGAAGGCGGCGGGGAGGTGTATTTTCACCGCAACGCGCTGCACGGCCTCGCCTTTGCGGAACTGGAGGACGGCACGGAAGTGGCTTTCGATGTCGAGGAGGGGGAGAAGGGGCCGCAGGCTACGACCGTGAACCCGGTGCTGGGAGTCGAGTGATCGTTCCATGACGGGCACACTCAAACTGCCGGTCGAGGCCCTGGCGCCGAACGTCCGGATCGAGCGGCTGGGATTCAAAGACACCAGCGAGTTGGCGCCCCTGGAGGAACCGCTCGGGCAGGAGCGGGCCGTGGAAGCCTTGGAGTTCGGGCTCCGGATGCCGAGCCCTGGCTTCAATATCTACGTGTCCGGCCCGATCGGCTCGGGCAAGTGGTCTCTGGCCAAGGACATGGTCAAGCGCCTGGCCAAGTCCGCGCCGTCTACGTCTGCTCGCTGCGGGAAGAGCACCGAGCCTTGGCACGGGAGCTTGGCGCGGTCTGGGTGGGCGGCGCGGCGGACCCGCCGCCGGACAAATTGCACGGGGCGATTATCTTCGCCCCGGCCGGCGAACTCGTGCCGCCGGCGCTCCGCGCGCTGGAGAAAGGCGGCACGGTCGCCTGCGCCGGCATCCACATGACGCCGATCCCGACGATCGATTACGACCGCGAACTCTTCCACGAAAAGACCGTTCGGAGCGTGACCGCCAACACGAAACAAGATGGGCTTGACCTCCTGCGGGAGGCCGCCGCGATCCCTATCCGTCCTCGCACCCAGCGATTCGGGCTGGAAGAAGCCAACTTGGCGCTTCGGATGTTGAAGGCCGGCACGATCAACGGCGCCGGGGTCCTGGCCGTGGGATGAGGAATTTTGCGGCATTGATGGCTACGAGGCTGAGGTAATTGGCGTCACCTGACTTGTCCCCCTTCCACTCTTCAAGTGTCGATAATACGCTAACTGCTTGAATCAACCGCGATCTCGGGTTTTTCCCGCGACGCCTCCCTCTGGTATTGCACTTGCGTAAGCAGGAGGCAGGCATAAAAGGAGGCTCGTGATAATCATGAAACAAGTCAGGCAAGGAGTCAGCCGGAAGGGTGCGCGGGGACCCTCCAGTCCCCGTCGGATCGCGCCCCGTCAGTCGGACCCCTACGCAGGTCTGCGCACGATTTCAGGTCCCGCCTGCTGCGGGGTGTGCCATGCGGTCTTCGACAAGAAACATTGGCGGTTCGACCAGACCGCCTACGAAGACTTGATGGCCACGAAGCGGCCGAAACTGACCACCTGTCCGGCCTGCAGCAAGATCCGCGATCGCTATCCGGAAGGAGTCTTGGCCTTGCGCTGGCCCGGCCTTGCCGAGCACCGGCGCGACGTGGTCGGGCTTTTGAAGAAGGAGGAAGCGAGGGCCAAGAAGGTCAACCCGCTTCAGAGGATCATGCGGATCGAGGAGAATGACGACGAATGGCGCGTCTTCACCACCAACACGAAGCTGGCTCAGCGTTTGGGTCGCGAGTTGGCGCGGGCCTACCATGGCGCCACACACTACCACTGGGCCCATCACGATAAGCTGGTGCGGGTCGTTTGGGAACGGGAAGCATGAAGGTACTTTGTGCGGTGGATGGTTCCGAGTTTTCGCACCGGGCGGTGGAGGCCCTGGCCTCGTTGGTGGGGCTGGGGCTCGACGAGGTCGTGCTGCTCCACGTGGTGGAGACCGGCTTGCTGCCTTCCGCTTCCGCGCGGGCGGGCAAGGCGCGTGTCAAAGCGTCGCTGGCCGCGGTCGATCGCGAGGCCGAGAAGCTGCTGCAGCGGATGGCGGCCACGGCGGTCGCGGCGTTGAGTCAGTCGGCGACCGCCCCCCGCACCGCCGTTCGCACCGTCTTGGCCCACGGCCCTGTGGCCGAGACCATCGTCAGGCAGGCCGGCCGCAGACTGGTGGACCTCGTCATGGTCGGCTCCCAGGGACTCAGCGACATCCGCAGCTTCCTCCTGGGCAGCGTGTCGCGGAAGGTGGTCTCGCTGGCCGCCTGTCCCGTGCTGGTGGTCAAGCGCCGGCTGCCGCAGATCGCGCGGGTCGTGTTGGCGGTGGACGGCTCCAAACATGCCAAAACCGCCGCCGACTTTCTCCGCCGCCGTCTTCTTCCGGAATCGGCCCATCTGGTCGCGCTGTCGGTCGTGCCCCCGGTCGTGACGGACCTGGCGGCCCGCGTCTTGTCCCAGTCCCAGATGGAAGCCTTGACCAAGCCGCTCGAAGAGCGGGCAAGCCGGATCGTGACCGCGTTTCGAGAGGCGTTTATAAAAGAGGGCGGCGCGGTCACCACGGAGGTATTGGCGGGTTCCCCCAGCCAGGTCATCGTCGACTATGCCAGGCAGACGCGAGCCGACCTCGTGGCGGTCGGTTCCAGAGGGCTGACCGGAACGGACCGATTGTTGCTCGGCAGCGTCTCGGAAGGGATTCTCAAATACGCCCCCTGCTCGGTGCTCATCGTACGGGGACGAGCGGGGTGACGGCGCGTCGCGTCTGGATCGCCCTCGGTCTGCTCCTCGGCGGTTGTGCCGGTCCGGTGCAAGAACTCTGGCCCCCAGAAAAGGGCGCCCCGACCCATACCATCGTCGTGTCGCTGGATACGTGGCACGCCATGATCGCCTTTCCAATCTCCGGCAAGGCCGAGGGGCGAGGGCCGTGGGCTGAGCCTCAGCCCTTCAATCCCGGTCCTCAGTCCCCGCTGTATGAAGAATGGGGCTACGCGGAGCAAGCCTGGTACCTCGAAGGGCGTCAGGGGGTCAGCGGAGCGCTACGAGCGTTGCTCTGGCCGACCTCCGCTGTCGTCGAAGTCGGGCTGCACGATCGGGTGTGGGCCGAGCGCACGCCGCAACCCCCTTCAGACCGGTTCACGTTTCACATCGGTGAAGAGGGCTATCGCCGCCTGCGCCGGTATGTGCAATCCTCCATCGCAGCCCCCGAGCCGATTGCCACGATCGGAACCAGCCGGTTCTATCCTGCAATCCGCTCCTACCACCTGTTTCACCATTGTCATCAGTATAGCGCCCGTGCCCTCCGTGAAGCGGGGCTCCCGATTTCCTCCTTCTGGGCCTTGACCAGGGAAAGCTTTGCCTTGCAGCTCAGGCGCGCGGCGCGCATGGAAGCAGAAGCGGAGTCGTCGCAAGCGTCTGGGGGCCTGGCACGTGGCAGCAGGCGTTCTACTTTCCCTGACCTCTAAGACCTCACCCGAAAAAGGTTGAGCATGATTGAGGTCGATGGTTCTCACCATTCCGGGAGCGGCACGATCGTTCGCCAGGCCGTCGCCTTTTCCGCCTTGACGGGTCGGGCTGTCCATATCGTGAATGCCCGTGTGCGACGCCCGAAACCGGGGCTTCGCCCTCAACACATCCGGGTGGTAGAGGCCATCTGCCAACTGGTCGGCGGCAGGGCCGAAGGGCTGGGCGAAGGGTCGCGCGAGCTTGTCTTTCGGCCGGGGACCGATCAGGGAGGCCGGCGGTACTGCTGGGACATCGGGTCGGCCGGCTCGACCACCATGCTGGCGCTGGCGGTGCTGCCGGTCCTGGCGTTTCGTCGGGCTCCGACCAGCGTGGAGATCAGAGGAGGGCTCTTTCAGGACTGTGCCCCCTCCGTCTTTCACTTGCAGCAGGTGATGCTCCCCCTCCTTCGGCTCATGGGGCTTGAGGCTGAAGTGGCGATGGGGCGTCCCGGCTATGTTCCGCGAGGAGAGGGGATTCTCCACCTGACGGTGCGCCGGCTCAGGCAGCCCCTTCGCAGCCTGAGCCTTGAAGAACCGGGCGCCATACGACGGATCTGGGGCATCGCGCTGTCGTCCCACCTTCAAGAACGGCGCGTGAGCCATCGAATGGCTGAGGCGGCCAAGCAGGCCCTTGGGGGAGCCGGCTACCGTGCCGAGATCGAGGAACAAAACGACGCCGATTCCCTCCAACCGGGCGCGGCCCTGGCCGTCTTTGCCGACCTCGAGGGAGCCGCCCGCCTTGGCGCGGACCAGGCCGGAGCCCTGAGGCGACCCGCCGAGGCCATCGGGAAACATGTCGCGACCCAGCTCCTGGAGGACCTGCACAGCGGCGCGACGCTGGATCGATTCGCCGCCGATCAGATCATTCCCTTTGCAGCCCTGGCCGCCGGAGAGAGTTGCTTTGCGATTCCAACGGTCACCGAGCATGTCATCACCAGCGCCTGGCTGGCCAAGATGTTTCTGGGGGCTGAGGTGAGGACGGATCGCCGGCTCTCGATCAGCGGCGTTGGCTTTCATCCGATGCCGGACGACTCGCCGTGACGGAGCCTCCTCTCACCGTCTTTTTTGCCGATTCGATGCTCGGCCGGCTCGCCCGCTGGCTCAGGATTCTGGGGTATGACACGGCCTACGAGAGGGTCGTGCCGGACAGGGACGTGATCGACCGCGTGCTGCGGGAGAACCGATGGCTGCTGACGCGAGATGAGGACTTGGCGAAACGGCGGGTCCTGCGGGGCCGCCACACCCTTCTGACGAGCGACGCTCTTGAAGAGCAACTGCGGCAGCTCGCGCGGGAGCTGTCGCTCGACCTGGCGATCGATCCCCATCGCGCGAGCCGCTGCGCGGAATGCAACCTGACCCTGGGACCGATCCCGCACGAAGAGGCGGTTCGCCTGGTCCCCGCCTTCGTGTCCGGTCAGCAGGCTGCGTTTACCTCATGCGCGGGCTGTGGGCGCATTTACTGGCCCGGCACCCATTGGTCGGATCTGCTCGCTCGGCTCAAGCGGTTCAGGGGGCCGGCACCGGATTCGGCCCTGGTGGCCGGCCCATAGGATGTCGTAGGACCCAGGGCTTGGCCTAGGCGGTGGATGCCTGGTTCCGTTTGCAAGAAGCCAAACACACAAAGCGCTCAGCCCGCGCTTTTGAAAACATGGTCGAAGCCCCTTTGCTTCGGCCTTCGACCGTCGCGGGATGGTCCTGCTCGCCCCCTCTCTGAAAAACCCGTTTGTAATTTCCCCGGCATCAGTCGATTTTTTCACGGCTTTAGCTTATGCTCTCATCGTGATGGTAGAGGACCGGGTTTCGACCTGATCCCATCGATGGGGGTATTGATGTCAGACCAATCCGTTGCTCCGCACGTCTTTGTCATCTTGGGCGCGACCGGCGACCTCACGCGCCGAAAGTTGCTGCCCGCTCTGTACCGGCTGCGAAGCCAGGGAGTCTTGGGCGACCACGACCTCGTGGTGGGGGTGGCGTTGCCCGAGATGGACCAGAAGGAATTTCGGACCCGGGCCTACGAATCGCTGCAGGCGGGCGGCTCCCATGACGAGAAGGAGCTTCGCCGCTGGTGCGACACCTGTCTCTACTATCAGAGTCTCAAGCAAGGCAGCCGGAAAGATTATGAAGCGTTGGTGGAATACATCGCCACGCTGGAACTCAAACACCACTTGCCCGGCAACCGCGTGCTGTACCTGGCTCTGCCTCCCGCCTCCTTGCCCGGCACCATCGAGGGACTAGGCGAAGCCGGCGTGACGCGCGGGCACGGCTGGGCGCGGATCGTCATCGAAAAGCCCTTCGGACACGACTTTCCCTCGGCGCGGACGCTGAACACGCTGCTCCATCGCTACTTCGACGAATCCCAGGTCTATCGCATCGATCATTACCTGGGGAAGGAAACCGTGCAGAACATGCTCGCGTTCCGCTTCGCCAACCCGATCTTCGAATCGCTCTGGAACCGGGACAAGGTGGAGAGTGTGCAGATCACCGTGGCGGAGGACCTCGGAGTCGAGCATCGCGGCGCCTACTACCAGAACAGCGGGGCGTTTCGAGACATGGTGCAGAACCATCTGACCCAATTGATGACGGTTGTCGCGATGGAAGTGCCGGTCGCGTTCGAGGCCGACGCGATCCGCAATGAAAAGCTCAAGGCCCTCCATTCCATCACGCCGATCTCCACCCAGGACGTGGTGTTCGGGCAATACACGTCGTGGCAGATCAGGGACCACGCCATTCCGGGCTATCGCGAGGAGCCCGGCGTGCCGGCTGATTCGACGACCGAAACTTACGTGGCCATGAAAATGGAGATTCACAACTGGCGCTGGCAGGGAGTGCCGTTTTACCTGCGGACGGGCAAGCGGCTCCCGAGGAAATTGACGCAGATCGCCGTCCTCTTTCGCGAGGCGCCCACGCATCTGTTCCGCTCCCTGGCGCCGGGCAGCATTCGCCCCAACATGCTCCTCATCACGTTACAGCCGAGCGAGGGGTTCTCGCTCTGTTTTTCGGTGAAAAGCCCCGGTCGGCCGTTTCAACTCAGCCCGCACGCGCTGCACTTCGCCTACGAGAAAGCCTTCGGCCCCCTCCCGGAAGCCTACGAAACGCTCCTCAGCGACGTGTTGACGGGGGATCAGACGCTCTTTGTCAGCGCGGATTTCACGGAGGAGGCGTGGCGATTGTACAGTCCGCTTCTGAAGGGAGAGGGTCCCCTCAATTTCTACACCGCCGGGACCTGGGGGCCGGACGAGGCCGATCAACTCCTCGCTCGGCATGGCCATCAGTGGCAGCTGGGGTGGTAGGAGAAGAGGTTCTTACCGGCGACCTTCCGGCTTCCGAGGCTTGGCGGCTGCGGAGAGCAGCTGTTTGACCCGGATCGCCGGTTCGACGACGCCCAGGCCGACAAAGCTCGGCACAAAGAGGGTCTCGGGGCGTTTCTTGCCTTTCAGTTGGACTTCCAATTCTTTCCCCCCGGCAATGAGCGGGAGTTTTTGAATCCTGGCCTGCGTCACGATGCCCAACAGGCCCACCTTCCTGCCCGATGCGAAGCGGCCATGACGATCGGTCCCCGACGGCAGCTTGAACACCGGTCCGCCGCTGTTGCCGGGGAAGACGTTGCTGTCGATTAAAAAGACTTCGGATTGCGGTTTGGCGGGGGAGACCCAGGAGACGATGCCCTGCCGCATGATGGCGCGGGACCAGAAATGGGGACCGACGGCGCCGGGATAGCCGAGGACGACGACGGGGGCGCCTTCGTAGACATCCTCCGCCGAGGCGAAGTCTCCAAACCCCACGCCCGGGACCCCTGCCGTCCCGGTCTCCTTTCTGCTCAGGGTCAGCGGCAGGCAAGCCAGGTCGACGGTTTCGTCCGGATGGGACATCCACCGTCTCCGGCGCCCCTTGCGGAGTTCGACGGGAACGCCGAAGTACTCGTCGACCGGTTGCTCGTCGCACCAGGAGAAGCGCAGGTACAGGCGGTCCGGCTCCCAGTGCTCGGCGGGGTCCAGGAAGACATGTTTCGCCGTGACCAGCCAGCGTGTCCCGCTCGGCTCCCCCCGCAAGCCGAAGATCACCCCGGTCCCGACGACGACGAAGAGCTTTTTCTTCACGGTCTTCCCGTTCGGTTCCTTCACCTCGGCCCGATAAATCTGACCGATCGCCACGGTGGCCTCCCGCCAGGCATCGGTCCATGCCGTCATCTTCATGGGGATCAGTTTCCTTTGGTCTTGGCCTGAGGGGCCTTGATGTCCGTCGATTTTTTGCGGAGCTTGTCCACCAGGGCCGCGTAGGACTCGGTCTTGATGATGCGCTCGAACTGCCCTCGGTAATTTTTGACCAGGCTGACGCCATCGATAATGACGTCGTAGATGCGCCAATCGTCCGACTTCTTCAGCAGGCGGTAATCCAAGGGGAGTTCTGTTTTGCTCGAGACGACCTTGGTCTGGACTTCGGCGTAGGCCCCTTCGAGCCGTTCCTTGAGGTAGTGCACCTGCTCGCCCGAGTAGCCCTCGACTTTGTCGCCGTAGGTGTTCGAGAGGAGTGATTTGAACAAATCGACGAATTCCTGCCGCTCCGCCTGGCTCAGTTTGGGCCATTGCGCGGCCAGAGCCCGCTTGGACAGTTCTTCATAATCGAACCGTTGGCCGACGGCTTCCTCGACCAGCTTGCGCCGTTTCTCCGATTGCCCCGGCCTTTTCAACTCCTCGTCGCTGAGAAGTCGGATCACCTCGTTGACCGTGCTGCGGACGGCTTCGGTGGGAGTCTCGGCGGCCGTTGCCGGCCCTCCGGCCAACACGAGGATCGTTGCGGTGACCCAGGCGAGGATCCGGCTGATGCGTGACACGATGCTGATGGCTGCGGTCATGGTTGTCCCTCGTTCAAGAAGTGGCGCGGTCACTCGACGGCTTGCAGGGCGATGGTGACTTGCTGGAGACGGCCGTCACGGACATAGTCCACCCTGACCTGGTCTCCGACTTTATGCCGATCCAGGATTCTGTGCAGGTCGTCCACTGAGTCGACTTGGTCCCCGTCGATTTTCCGGATCACGTCGCCCAGATTGATGCGGCCGCCTTTCGTCTCGCTCGTGCCGCGCAGGCCCGCGCGTTCGGCCGCGCTGCCCTGAGCCACGCGGCCGATGATCACGCCTTCGATTCCCCAGCGGGCGGCGATGGCATCCGGAACCAGCGAGACGCCGATGCCCGGCCGGATGGGTTTGCCGAACTTGATCAATTGGGGAACGATCCGGTTCACGGTATCGACCGGCACGGCAAAGCCGATCCCCGCGAAGGCGCCGCTGGGGCTGAAGATCTGGGTGTTGATGCCGATCAGCCGCCCGGCGCTGTCGAGGAGGGGGCCGCCGGAATTCCCGGGGTTGATGGCGGCGTCCGTCTGGATGACGCCTTCGATCGTGCGCTCGGTCATCGATTTGATCGTTCGGCCCAGCGCGCTGACCACGCCGGTCGTCAGCGTATGGTCAAGCCCGAAGGGGTTGCCGATGGCCAGCACCTTCTGCCCCACGCGCAAATCGTGCGAGCTGCCGACATCCAGCGGGACAAGTTTGTCTTTGGGCGCCTTGATCTGGAGCACCGCCAGGTCATGGTCCGGGTCCACGCCTACGACGCGGGCCTGGAAATCGGTCTGGTCGGCAAAGACCACCTTGACGCTGTCGGCTCCGTAGATGACGTGGAAATTCGTCACGATGTGGCCGTCCTGGTTCCAGATGAAGCCGGACCCGGACCCTTGAGGCACTTCGAACAAGTTCAAGGAGAGAAAGTCCCGGCGGATGGCGGTGTTCGTGATGAAGACCACGGACCTTGCGGCTTTCTCGAAGACCTCGATGGTGGCGGCTTCATCGGCGCCGAGCTTGGACGGGGGGGCAACCGGACGAGGGTGGACCGCCGGACCGCTGGAACCGGGCCCCAAAGGTTTGCCCCAGTCGGCCTGGACGGAGAAAGACGCAGTCGGCGCCGTGAGGGCCACGATGGCACAGGCTACAGTGCAGCAGGTCCAGGGGCCTGGTTTCATAACAGGGTTCTCGGTGCCGGGGTGGAGCCCTGGCTGTGGGCTCCGGAAAAAGTCGTGATAGATCAGTGCAAGATATAGACTACGAAGGGGAAGAATTCAAATAGTACTCTCGATCTTATGCCGATGCCCAGGTATCGAACTGCTCAGAGCCGAGGAGGGTCTTTGGCCCGGCCCAGGCTGAATCGTTTTGTCGGCCATCGTACTGGGGTGTTTGTCTACAACGTGACCGCGCCAGGGTCCAGAAATGCCACGTTCTGCTTGTCTCATCGTTCCGGTCCCCTCCATCCTTGCGCTGTAACACCTTGTTGTCAGGCAGTTCTTGCAACGGGAAGCCTCGTGCAGGCTTGGCATTCGACATGCAGATTCTCTGACTGTGAGGGGGAAACCCGCATGGGAGGGAGTAAGGCCATGAGAACGATGACGGTCAAGATGGAGCAGGACCAAGCCGTTCACTGCGATCGTTGCAGCGGTCTGATGGTGCCGGAGCGTCTGAGCGACTTGGACGTCGAGGGGTGGCGTTGCGTGGTCTGCGGGGAGTTCGTAGACCCGGTCATCATGGCCCATCGTCGTGCGCACCCCCAAGCGGTGGGTCAGGAACAGGCTCAACAAGTCGGAAGAAGTCGCAATACATGATTTACGCGAAGGATGCCGCTGTGGTGATGCATCTTCCAAGACCTGCGGGACTGACGTGCGGCTAACAGCCGGACCGATCGATCTAACGAAGGGAGAGAGTCATGTCTTGCCGTTCGGACGCAGTGAAAACCATCGTGATCTTGCTGGGGCTCTTCGCCCTGTTGCTGGCCTGGCCTGTGGCCGGCGCGACGCCTGACACTCAGGCGGCGCAGGAGCAGCGGCTTGAGATCGTCATCCGGGACTCGGCCTTTCTGTTGACCCAGCCGGCTCCGATGCGATTGGGGGTTTCCACCGTCATCATTTTGCGCAACCAGGATATCATCCGGCACGGCTTTACCTCCGCGATGCTGAGCGGGATTCTGATCCACGGGGAAGGGGAAGGGATCGCTGTCTATGGCAAGGGGGT
>VGXD01000006.1 GCA_016873525.1 Nitrospira sp.
TGGCTGATGGGCGGCGTCGCGGCGCTCTTGCTGTTCGGCTCCGTCCTGCTGCACGAGCTGGGCCATTCGGTGGTGGCGAAGCGATACCGAATCCCGATCGATCAGATCACGCTGTTCGTGTTCGGGGGGATTGCGCAGATGCGCCGGGAGCCGCCTGGCCCCAAGGCCGAGTTCCTGATCGCCCTCGCCGGGCCGGCCGTGAGCTTCGTGATCGGGGGGGTGTTGCTGGGGGCGGTCGCGATGGCGCCGATGGGGCAAGGTCTCGTGGCCCTGGGTATTTTGCTGGGCTCCGTGAACCTGCAACTCGGACTGTTCAATCTCATTCCGGGTTTTCCTCTCGACGGAGGCCGAGTGCTGCGAGCCGGTTTATGGGCCTGGTCCGGGGACTTCAACCGGGCTACCAGACAGGCCTCTCTGGCAGGCCAGGGTTTTGGGATTGCTCTGGCCGGGGTTGGGGCGGCCTTGATGGTGGGGGCCGGCATGGGCGCCATCACCGGTTCGTTGGCGGCAAACGGGGGGTGGATCGTCCTGATCGGGGCGTTCTTATTCTCAGCGGCCAGAGCCAGTCGCCGCCAGGCGGCCATCCGAACCGCGCTGGCCAGGGTGACGGTCGAGGAAGTCATGGTCCGCAACGTGGCAACCCTTGCTCCTACCCTGACGGTGGAGGAGGCGGTCGCCCAGTATTTTCTCCCGCAAGGCTACGGGGGCTATCCGGTGCAAGGGGCCGAAGGTCTCGTCGGGATGGTGACGCTCCAGGACGTGCAAGCTCTGTCGCAGCCGCTGTGGCCCCGGCGACAGGTCGGAGACATCGCGGAGCCTTGGTCGAAGGAGATGGAGATTCCGCCCCATAGGCCGGCCTTGGCGGCGCTCGATCAGATGCTTCGCACGGGACGGAGCCGCCTGGCCGTGGTCCAGGATGGGGCGCTGGTCGGACTGGTGACCCGCTCCGGCATCGGCAGACTGTTGCAGCTCCGTGGTCTGGGGCGCTGACAGGACGTCAATCGTGACGCGCCGCTAACGCTGCGCTCGTAGCCGGTGCACGATGCTGGCTCCGAAGAGCAGCAACGCCGCCGAATAATAGACCCACAACAGAAACAACACCACCACCAACAGCGACCCGTACATCCGGCCATAGACCGACAGGTGTTGGACGTAGGTGCTGAAGAGGTGTTTGGCGAATTCCCAGAGGAGCGCCAGCACCAATCCGCCGACCGCGGCATGGCGCCAGGCCGGCCGTTTGGCCGGCAGGTATCGGTAGAGGCAGGTCACGGCGGCGAGGACCAGGGCAAACGGCAGCACGTAGGAGAGGAGCAATTTGTTGGCGGCAATGGCAACCAGGTCGATCCCCCCGATCCTGGGGACGTAGGACACCAGCAGGCCGGTGATCTGGGTGACCAGGTAGGAGGCAATGAAGAGGAGTTCAACCAGCCCCAGCAAGGCGATCGAGATGGCGGTGGAAATCAACGGGTGCCGCTTGCGCGGGGATTCGAAGACGATGTTGACCGCATAGTCCACTTCGGAGAAGACCAAGATGCCGAACCACAGGAAGATCAAGAGGACGAACAGGTGGACGATGCGCTCGCCGGCCACGCGCTTGATCTCCAGCGTCAGTTCCGCGCCGAGCGCGGGGAAAAAGCCCTGGAGGAAGTTGAGCAGAAACTCATGGCTGATCTGGTCGTGGCTGAGGAAGAATCCGACGATGTAGAGCAGCAGAAAGACGATCGGGAAAAAGGACAGCAGGGTAAAAAAGGCGAGCGAAGCGGCCAGGCTTGAGCAGCCATGCCGACGGAAGTCGGCGACGGCCCCATAGAGCAATCGGAACAGTGCAATCACGTCGGAAGGAGAGGCTACTCGTTCTTGCGCGGAGGGTCAAGCAAATGTTGGGATGCCGTGGCGAGGCCCGTCACTTGAGCGCGAGCACGGCCTGGGCGGCGAGCGAGACGAGCGGGGTCGGGTAGAGGCCGAGGACGATCACGCCGGCCAAGGCGCAGGCGAGCACGACGGTCATGACCGGCGAGGCGGCCAGACGCGGGGCCAGGTCTGCCGAGGTCTGCGGCTCCCGCATGTACATGACCATCACCACTCGCAGGTAATAATAGGCGGAGACGGCGGCAAAGAGCAGGCCCACCACCGCCAGCCAGGCCAGGTCGGCTTCGACCGCGGCCATGAAGAGATAAAACTTGCCGATGAAGCCGGCCGCCGGCGGAATGCCGGCCAGCGACACCATGAACACCAGCATCAGGAAGGCCGCGACGGGCTGGCGCTTGGCCAATCCGGAGAAGTCTTCGAGATGGTCTCCCTCCAGCCCGCTTTTTCTGAGCATGGCGACGATCGTGAAGGCGCCCAGCGTCATAAAGGCATAGATGGCCAGGTAGAGCATGACGCTCGAGAGGCCGAGGGAGCGGACTTCGAAGCTCGCCGAGGCGTGCCCCGCCACCACGACTCCGATGAGGGCGTAGCCGGCGTGGGCGATGCTGGAGTAGGCGAGCATGCGCTTGACGCTGCTCTGGACGATGGCGACGACATTGCCCAGGACCAAGGTAGTGACGCAGAGCGCGAGAAACAGCGTGTGCCAGTTGGCCTTGAGCCCGCCCAGCCCTTCCAGGAAGACCCGCAGGAAGGCGCCGAAGCTGGCGGCCTTGGCGGCCACGGCCATGAAGGCGGTGACGGAGGTGGGCGAGCCTTCGTACACGTCCGGCGTCCACATGTGAAAGGGCACCACGGCCATCTTGAACCCAAACCCGACCACGAGCAGGATCATGGCCACGAGCAGGGTCGGGTCGTCCAGGCTGCGGAGGCTGACGGCGGCGGCAATGGCCGAGAGGCGGGTGCTGCCGGCTACGCCGAACAACAACGAGATGCCGTAGAGCAGGATGCCGGAGGAGAAGGCCCCCAACACGAAGTACTTGGCCGAGGCCTCCAGGGACCGTCCGTCGGCTCGCTTGAAGCCGGCCAGGATGTACAAGGAGAGGGACATCAGCTCGGTCCCCAGATAGATCGTCAAGAGATCGGCGGCCGAGACCATGACCATCATGCCGACCAGCGCGAGGAGCAGGAAGCCGTAGTACTCGGTCTGGTGAATCCGTTCTTCCTTCAGGTAAGCCAGGGACATCAAGAGGGTCAGGCCGGTGACGGCGTAGAGCAGCAGCTTCCAGAAACCGGCGTAGGGATCGATGACGATCAGCTCGCTGAAGACCGTCGCATGGACGCCCATCTGCGCGCTCGTGAGGCAGAAGCAGACGGCCAGTGCGCCGAGGCTCAGCCAGGCCAGCCATTCCTTCCGCTTGGCCGGCGTGATCGGCTCCAGCGCCAGCACGAGACAGGCGGTCGCCATGACGATCAGTTCGGGGAGGATGGCGGCCAGGTCCGAGAGGGGCAAGGTCATGGGATCCCCTCTCGCCGGCTGAGGACGGTCGGCTGGCGCTGATCATTCGACGGCGCGTGGCGATGGGCGACGGCGGTGTGGCGTTGATCCAGGTGTTCGACCAGGTGGTTCACGCTGGCGTGCATGGGCGTGAGCACCGGGTTGGGGAAGAAGCCGATCCAGAAGACCAGGATCGCCAAGGGGGTCAGCGTCACCCATTCGCGAGGGGTCAGGTCGATCAGCTTCGGCGCGGTCTTGGCGACCGGCACGCCGAAGGCGACGCGTTGGACCATCCAGAGGAGATAGGCTGCGGCCAGGATGATCCCCAGGGCCGCCACGGCCGCTGCCGGTTTGCTCCAGAGGAAGGTGCCGGCCAGGACCAGGAATTCCCCCACGAAACTGTTGGTGCCGGGCAAGCCCAGCGACGAGAGCGAAAAAATGACCAGGAAGGCGGCGTAACGCGGCATCGGGCCGGCGAGGCCGGCGTTGTCGGCGAGCAGGCGACTATGGGTCCGCTCATAGATGATCCCGACGCAGAGGAAGAGGGCGCCGGTCGTGATGCCGTGGTTGATCATCTGCATGAGCGCGCCCTCGATGCCCTGGGCGTTGAGGGCGAAGATGCCCAGCGTGACGAACCCCATGTGGCTGACGCTGGAGTAGGCGATGAGTTTTTTCAGGTCGGTCTGGGCCAGGGCCATGTACGCGCCGTAGAGAATGGCGGTCAGCGAGAGGCCGATCATGGCCGGCGTAAACGTGTCGGTGGCGTCCGGGAGCATCGGGAGCGTGAAGCGCAGGAAGCCGTAGGTGCCCATCTTCAGGAGCACGCTGGCCAGGATCACGCTGCCCGCCGTCGGCGCTTCCACGTGGGCGTCCGGCAGCCAGGTGTGGAAGGGGAACATGGGCACCTTGACGGCGAAGGCGGCGAAAAAAGCCAGGAAGATCCAGAACTGCAGGGCCGCGGGATATTCCACCCCGCTCAATAGGAGGATGTCGAAGGTCTGGCCGCCGTGGAAAAACAACGCCAGGATCGCCGCCAGGAGCAGGACGCTGCCGGTCAGCGTATAGAGGAAAAACTTCATGGCCGCGTAGACTCGGTTGGGTCCCCCCCAGACGCCGATCAGCAGGTACATGGGGATCAGCATGGCTTCCCAGAACACATAAAACAGGACGAAGTCCAGGGCCACGAAGACGCCGATCATGGCGGTCTCCATGATCAGCAGCGCCGCCATGAAGGCCTTGACGCGGGTCTGGACGGCGGTCCAGGACACCAGGATGCAGAAAGGCATGAGGAACGTGGTCAAGAGAATCAGGGGGAGGCTGATGCCGTCGATGCCGACGCTGTAGTTGATGGCCGGGGAGGCGATCCAGGTCACCTGCTCGGCAAACTGCATGCGCGGCGTGGAGGGATCGAAGAAGAGCCAGAGGGGCAGCGAGAGCGCCAACTCGACCAGGGTGATGCCCAGGGCGGTCCAGCGGACGGCCGTATCTTTGACCAGCAACAGCAGCAAGGCGCCGAGCAGCGGGAAAAAGACAACCGCGCTTAACCAAGGGAACCCGCTATAGTCGAGGCTCATGTCGCTCATCGTTCAGTCTTAAAGTCGTAAGGCCGTAAAGTCGAAAGTCTTTGGCTCACGCTGCTCTTCATGATGACTGGAGGACTTGTAAACTTTCTGACTGTATGGACACTGCTAAAACAACAAATACGCGCTCAATATGAGGACCGCTCCGAGGGCCATGCCGAACGCATAGTGCTGTGTCTGGCCGCTCTGGACCAGTCGCAGCAGCCACCCGCACCAGGCGATGCCTCGGGCCAGGCCGTTGACCGCGCCGTCGATCACCGCCACATCCACCGAAGCCCAGAGTCGATCGGCCAGACGCAGCGTGGGGCGGACCAACATCCGGTCGTAGGCTTCGTCCACATACCATTTATTGAGTGACAGGCGGTAGGCCCTCTGCCACTGTTGGGCAAGCCGATCCGGCAGGCCGGGCGAAGCCACGTAGCAGTAGTAAGCCGCCGCGATCCCTCCCAAGCCCATCAGAGTGGCGAGGACCATAACGGCCGCGCTGCCCTCATGGTGGCCCTCGGCTCCAGCTGGGCCGGCCAGGACCGGGGCCAAAAACTCCGGGATGCCCAAGTAGCCTGTGGCGATGGCGAGCACCGCCAGGGCCAGCAAGGGGACCGTCATGGTCTTGGAAGGTTCGTGCCACGAAGACCAGGCGGAAACTGTAAAATGCGGTCAGCAGGGCCGTGCCGAGCCCGGCCACAGCCAAGGCCTTGCCGAGGCTGCCCGCCGACCACGCCGAAGCCAGGATCTCGTCCTTGCTGAAAAACCCCGAGGTCAGGGGGAAGCCGGCCAGGGCCAGCGAGCCGATGACGAAGGTCCAGTAGGTGACCGGGAGCTTGTTCTTGAGCCCGCCCATGCGCCGCATGTCCTGCTCGTGGTGCAGGGCGATGATGACCGATCCGCAGCCCAGAAACAGCAGGGCCTTGAACGCGCCGTGCGTGAGCAGGTGGTACATGCCCGCCGTATAAGCGCCCAGGCCGCAGGCCATGACCATGTAGCCGAGCTGGCTGACGGTCGAATAGGCCACGACGCGTTTGATGTCGGTTTGGGTCAGGGCGATCGTGGCGCCGAGGACCATCGTCAGGCCGCCGGTCACCGCCACCACGTCCATGGCCATCGGCGACAAGTTGTAGAGCGGGGCCAGCCTCGCCACCATGAAGACGCCGGCCGTGACCATCGTGGCGGCATGGATGAGGGCCGAGATCGGCGTCGGGCCTTCCATCGCGTCCGGCAGCCAGACGTGCAGCGGGACCTGGGCGGACTTGCCGACCGCGCCCACGAACAAGAGCAGGCAGATCAGGGTCAGCGTGGAGACGTCCCAGTGGCCTCCGAAGGGCCGCAGGAGATTGACCTGGTCGCCCGAGAGGTCGGCCGCTTGCGCGAAGACGTGGCGGTATTCCAGCGATCCGAAGCTGGCCAGGACCAGCAGGAGGCCGAGCAGAAAGCCGAAGTCCCCCACCCGGTTCACGACGAAGGCTTTGGTGGCGGCGTCGCAGGCCGACTGGCGCTCGTACCAGTGGCCGATCAACAGATAGGAGCAGAGCCCGACCGCCTCCCAGAACACGAACAACTGGAGAAAGTTGTCCGCCATGACCAGCATCAGCATCGAGAACGTGAAGAGGGCGATGTAGGCGAAAAAGCGCGCGTAGCCGCGTTCTCCCTGCATGTAGCCGATCGTGTAAACGTGGACGAGGGAGCTGACGGTCGTGACCAGCAACAGCATGACAGCGGTTAAACGGTCGATGGAGAGGCCGAGGGAGATCCTCAGGTCGCCCGACGACAGCCAGGTGTAGAGCGGCACGGAAATCGCCTGACCGCCGGCCACCTCCAGGAACGCGAGCCCCGACAGGACGAAGGACGCCGCGACCGCCGGCACCGCGATCAGGTGCGCCCGGTCCTTGATCCAGCGGCCGGCCAGCCCGATGATCAGGAAGGCGGCGAAGGGGAGGAATGGTATCAGCGCGTAGGTCATAACTAAACCCGGCGGATTGCCGGGAGCTTTCGTTTCACCATTTCAAGAGTCGGAACTCGTCCACGTTGATGCTGGATTTGCTCCGGTACAACGCAATGATGATGGCCAGCCCGACCGCCACCTCGGCGGCGGCCACCGTGAGCGTGAAAAAGACGAAAACCTGGCCGGCGACGTTCTGGAAATGCTGCGAGAACGCGACGAAGTTGATGTTGGTCGCGTTCAGCATCAGCTCGACCGACAACAGGATGATGATGATGTTGCGTCGGATCAGCACGCCGACCAGCCCCGTGACGAACACGACGGCGCTCAGGGTGATGTAGTAAGACAATGGCACCGTCATGCAGTACCCCACATCCACCATCCGCTCTCGTGACGCGTGACAAGTGACAGGTGACAGGTTGTGGAAAACAGCGGGAACCCTCCCATCATTCCGTACTCGTCACCAGTCACTCGTCACCTGTCACGGGCGGTGATGTCTTTCTTGGCCAGGACAATCGCGCCGATCATCGCCACCAGCAGGATCAGCGAGGCCACTTCAAAAGGGAACAAGTACGTCGAGTAGAGGACCTCCCCGATCGTCTCGGTGTTGCCGGCTGCCGCGTCGGCCGCTCCGTTGTCGCCCGATAGCGGCAGCGGCTCGGAAGAGAAGCGGCGGTTGAGTGTCAGCATCAGCCCCTCGGTCAGGATGGTGACGCCCAGAAGGGCCGCCAGCGGGAATTGGGCATGGTAGCGTTCCTCGCGCTTCACGTTCAGCAGCATGACGACGAAGAGGTAGAGCACCAGGATGGCGCCGGTGTAGACGATGATCTGCACGGCGGCCAGAAACTCGGCGTGGAGGGTGACGTAGAGCCCCGCCACGTGGAAAAACATGATCAGCAGGGAAATGGCGCTGTAGACGGGGTTGCGGAGCGCCACCACCAAGACGGAGGTCAGGACGATGATGCCGGCGAAGTACAAGAAAAACGCTTGTGCCACAGTCTGAGATCCTCTTGCCCTGCTTGCGCGTCAGCTCACGATGCTCGGTCTTCGCCCATGTCCCAGGGCGCGGAGGATCGCGCTACGTTTGTTTCGGCGGCACATGTTGAAACGCGACGTTGAAGAACGCCACGTTGGGATGCTGCAACTCCAGCCGCTTTTCCCGCACGGGATAGGACCGGTCCCCGATGGCCAGGAGTTGCTGCTTGTTCAGCCGGAGCAGCCGCTTGTCGTAGACGGCCCACTCGTATTCGCGGGTCATGCCCAGCGCGTCCACCGGACAGGCGTCCACGCAGAGCCCGCAAAACAGACAGCGGGTCATGTCCATGTAATATTCCTTGGCGTAGCGCTTGGTCGGCTCGCCCGGCACCTCCGCGCTGACGACCTTGATCACCCGCGACGGGCAGGCCGCCTCGCAGAGGTCGCAGCCGACGCACTTCTCCGTCCCGTCGTCGTAGCGCAACAGCGAGAGCATGCCCCGGTAGCTGTCCGGCAGCGTCCGCTTCTCGTGCGGGTACTGGAGCGTGATCGGCCGGTAATGCCACAGGTGCTTGATCGTGGCCTTCATGCCGATCAGGATCTCGTAGAAGATGATGGTCTTGAGCCACGCTGTGAATTTCGTCCGCATAGTAGTTTTCAGTTCTCAGTGTTCAGTATTCAGTGCCTGCTCAGGACTGACGGCCGAGCGCTGTCAACTTCTTTGCTCACCCCTTCGGAAATAAATAGGCCGCGATCGCGGTCACGAGGATGTTGCCCAGCGCGATCGGGAGCATCACCTTCCAGCCGAACCGCATGAGCTGGTCGTAGCGCAGGCGCGGCAGCGTTGCGCGCAGCCAGAAAAACAGGAACAGGAAGAAATAGACCTTGGCCGCGAACCAGACGATGCCCTCCACCCAGGCCAGATTTTCCGGGAGCAAGGTGCCGGGGTAGGGCGCGTTCCAGCCGCCCAGGAACAGGGCGGCGGCGATGCAGGACACCAGGATCATGTTGGCGTATTCCGCCAGGAAGAAGAAGGCGAAGCGCATCCCGCTGTATTCGGTGAAGAAGCCCGCCACCAGTTCGCTTTCGGCTTCGGGCAGGTCGAAGGGCACGCGGTTCGTTTCCGCCACGGCCGAGATGACGTAGACGACGAAGGCGAAGATCTGCGGGAAGGGGAAGGCGAAGATGTACCAGTGCCAGAAGCCGCCGGCCTGGGCCTCGGTGATCTTCACCAGGCTCAGCGAGCCGGCCAGCAGCAGCACGCCCACGATGGCCAGTCCCACGTTCAACTCGTAGCTGATCACCTGGGCGGCGGACCGCAGCCCCCCCAGCAGCGAATACTTGCTGTTGGAGGCCCAGCCGCCGAGGATGATGCCGTAGGCGCCGATGGAGGTGAAGGCCAGGATATAGAGGATGCCGATGTTGATGTCGCTGATCACGAAGGGCTGAAACTGCCGGCCGAACAGCTCGACGGTCTGGTTGGGGCCGAAGGGAATCACCGCGAAGCCGATCAGGGCCGGGACCAGCGCGAGGATCGGGGCCAGGCTGAAGAGGAATTTGTTGGCGCCGGCCGGGACGATGTCCTCCTTGAAGAACAGCTTCAGTCCGTCCGCGATGGGCTGCAAGACGCCGTAGGGGCCCACTTCCATGGGGCCCATCCGATCCTGCATCCAGCCGAGGACCTTGCGTTCCGCCAGCGTGAGGAACATGACGGTCAGCATGACGATGCCCATGACCACGGCGATCTGGGCCACCGAGAACGCCAGTTTCAATCCGAGTTCAGCCATAACAGAATCCCTCAAGTTAGAAGGTCAAAAAGTCTATCCAGCCGGAAAGCCCAACGCCGCCTCCAGCCATCTGCGCCTTTCGACTTGATGGACGTGATGACGTTGAGACTTTCATGCGCGTTCGACTTTCACGCGCGCGAGTTTGAAATACGGCACCTGCGTCGTCGGGTCGAGCGCGACCTGCAAGAGCCGGCGCGCTTCCTGATCGAAGTGTTCCGGGAAGACGGCCAGGCCGTTCGGCACGCGCTCCGCCACTGTCACCGTGGTGGTCATCGACCCAAGAGTATTGGAGACCCGGACCCGGTCGCCCTCCGCAATGCGCAGCCTGGCCGCATCCGTCGGATTCACCGTGAGCGAGCCCTCCGCCTGGATCTGCAAGAGCCCCTTGGAGCGGGTCGAGAGTTTGCCTGAATGAAAGAGGGTCTGGGAGACCAGGAGCGCCAGGCTGTCATCGTTTCCCCCGCCCCGCGCCTCGCGTCCCTGGTCCGGCAGCGCGTATCGGCCGGCTGCATCCGCGGCGTAGCCGGTGCGGAGATAGCCCTCCACGGCTTCGGCCGAGGGGCGCACCGGCGTCGGCGCCGGGCCCAGGAGCCCGTAGCCGGGAACCAGGCTTCTAATCTCCTTGAGGATTTCCTTGGCGTCCCCATACTCGAGCGGGTAGCCCATGAGCCCCGAGAGGGTGGAGAGAATTTCCCAGTCAGGCCGGCTTTCGCCGACCGGCTCGATGGCCTGTCTGACCGCCTGTACGTGGCCTTCGGTATTGGTGAAGGTGCCGTTTTTCTCGGCGTAGGAACAAGCCGGCAAGACCACGTGCGCAAGCTGCGCGGTTTCGGTCAAAAACAGTTCCTGGCACACCAGGAACTCCAGCTTCTGCAAAGCTTCCGTGGCCTTGACCGATGCGGGGAGAGAGCCTGCCGGATTTTCGCCGACGATGAACATGGCCTTGAGCGAACCGGCCTTGGCGCCCTCGATCATCTGCATCAACGTCAGGCCTTGGCCCTGGGGCAGGTCGTCCTTCCAGAGCTGCGTCACCCGCGCGCGGGTGGCCGGATCGTTCAGGTCGCCGGGGCCAGGCAAGTACTCCGCCACCGCGCCCATCTCCACCGCGCCTTGGTCGTTGTTCTCCTCGGCCAGGGGAGCCAGGCCGCAGCCTGGCTGGCCATGCTTGCCGGTGAGCAGCAGCAGGTCCAGCAGCGTGGTGGCCAGGCCATGGCCATCTTGGCCGCGCAAGACGCCTTGCCCGATCAGGATGACGACGCGAGGGGCTTGCGTAAACGCACGGGCTGCCTCTCGGAAGGAGTCCTGTTTGCCTCCGCCGGCGCTTTCGATGGAGGCCCAGGGGAGGCCCTGCACTGCGTCGCTGACGGCTTTGAGATAAGCGGGCGCCCGCTGCGCCAGCGTCGGGTCTGCAAGGTCCTGTTCGACGATGGCCTTGATGAGGCCCAGCACGGCCGCTTTGAACCGGTCCGGGTGGACGGCAAAATGATGGGCTGCCAGATTCGCGATATTGCTGATGGTGCCGACCGCCGGCTCCAGCGCTTCGATCGTGAGGAGCGTGGCCTGCCGCTTCTTGACGGCTTCCTTGACCTTGAGCCCGGTGATGGGGTTGGTCTCGGTGATATTCGTTCCGACTAGCAAGAGGGCGTCGGCCGAGACGATGTCCTCGAAGGCGACCGTCCAACGGTGGGTGCCCTGCACGCGGCGGAGCGCCCGGACTCCGTTGATCTGTCCGTAGCGGGCGCTGCTGTCGATCTGGTTGGTGCCGATGGCCAGCCGCATGAACTTTTGGAACAGGTAGAGGTCTTCGTTCGTGCAGCGCGAGGCGATCAGGCCCGCGAAGACGTTCGGGCCTTGCGCCAGTTTCAGGCGGACGCAGGTCTCTGCGACATGGTCCAGCGCCTCCTCCCAGGTGGCTTGCACGAGGCGGCCGTCGCGCCGGATCAGCGGATGCTGGAGGCGGTCCGGGTGCGTGGTGGCGTGGTAGCCGAAAAAACCCCTGGCGCAGAGGTCGCCGTTGTTGCGGCCCGCGTTCTGGGCCGACATGACTTCGATCAGCTGGTTCTCCTTGCTCTGGATCGTAATCCGGCAGCCGTCCCCGCAGTAGGTGCAGACCGTGTCGGCGCGTTTCAGCATCCAGGGCCGGAACTCGTACATGGAGAGGCGGCTGGTGATGGCGCCGACCGGGCAGATCTGCACGCACCCGCCGCAGAATTCGCAGTCCAGCTCCTGGTGAGGGAAGGATGTGATCTCGGTCATCGTGCCGCGCCCGGAGGGCGCCAGGGCCTTCACGTCCATGACCTCGTCGCAGTAGCGCACGCAGCGCAGGCACTGGACGCAGCGGTTCATCTGGGTCTCGATCAAGGGGCTGAAGTATTCCTTCGGGAAGACCCGCTTGATCTCGATGAACCGGCTGGTGGTCGGCGTGTACTGGTGCGAGAAATCCTGGAGGTCGCAGCGGCCGCCCTGGTCGCAGACGGGGCAATCCAGCGGATGGTTGGCCAGGATGAATTCCAAAACCGACTTGTGCGCCTGGTTGACGACCGTGGTGGAGGTGCGCACGACCATGCCTTCGGCCACCGGCGTGCTGCAGGCGGTCTGGAGCTTGGGCATCTTTTCGACTTCCACCAGGCACATGCGGCAGTTGGCGTCCGGCTTGAGTTTGGGGTGGTAGCAGAAATGGGGGACCATCACCCCGGCCTGCCGAGCCGCTTCGATCACGAGCGTGCCTTTCGGGACCGTCAGGTGGCGTCCGTCGATCGTCAGCTTGACTGTGTCAACCGCCACGTTTGCCATAAATCGGCCGTAGGTTTAGAAGGTCCGCAAAGTTGTCGAGTCGAAAAGTCCTAAAGTTGTAAAGTCTTCAAGTCCCGGGCGACTTTCGGACTTGATGACTTTTTGACTTTGCGACATGCGTCAATGTCTTGTCGCGGTCGGCATCAGCAACTCGGCCGGTCCGGCCGCTTCCGCCGCGCGGATCAATTCCTCGTATTCGTGCCGCCAGTACTTCAGCGTGCTGAGGATCGGCGACACCTCGGCGTCGCCGAAGGCGCAGACCGTCCGGCCCGCGATGTTCTGGCATAAATCGGTCAGCGTTTCAAGGTCTTGCATGCGGCCCTGTCCGGCCATGATGCGGCGCAGGGTCTGCACCAGCCAGGAACTGCCCTCGCGACAGGGGCTGCACTTGCCGCAGGACTCGTGAAAGAAGAATTCCGTCAGTCGCAGGGCGGCCCAGACCATGCTGGTGCCCTCTTCCATGACCGTGACGCCGCCGGACCCCAGCATGGAGCCGGCCTGGGCCACCGATTCGAAGTCCAGCTTCACGTCCAGGTGGGCCGGCGTCAGGAAGGGGGCGGAGGCGCCTCCGGGGATGAAGGCCTTGAGCGGCTTGTCCGAACGCATGCCTCCCGCCTGCTCGAAGATCAACTCGCGGGCCGTGATGCCCATGGGCACCTCGTAGTTCCCCGGCCGCTTGACGTGGCCGCTCACGCAGAAGATGCGGGTGCCGCTGCTCTTCGGCGGGGAGCCGATCGCCGCAAACCAGTCGGGTCCGCGATTGACGATGTGCGGCAAGTTCGCCAGGGTCTCGACGTTATTGATCACGGTGGGCTTGCCGTAGAGCCCGGCGATGGCCGGGAAGGGCGGCTTGACGCGGGGGAGGCCCCGCTTGCCTTCCAGCGATTCCAACAGGGCGGTCTCTTCTCCGCAGATGTAGGCGCCGGCGCCTCGGTGCACATGGATGTCGATGGTGATGTCCGTCCCCAGCACGGCTTTCCCCAGGTAGCCTGCGGCGCGGGCCTCCGCGATCGCCGACTCCAGGATGTTGGCGCCCAGCACGAATTCCCCTCGGATGTAAATGTAAGCCGTTTCGACGCCGATGGCGTAGCAAGCGATGGCGATGCCTTCCAGCACTTGATGCGGATCGCGTTCCATCAACTGGCGGTCCTTGAACGTGCCCGGCTCGCTCTCGTCGGCGTTGCAGCAGAGGTACTTGGGGCCCTTGTAGTCCTTGGGGAGAAAGCCCCATTTGACGCCGGTCGGGAACCCGGCGCCGCCCCGGCCGCGCAGGCCGGATTTCATGACCAGGTGGGTCACTTCCGCCGGCGTGATCTTGCCGAGGACTGTCCGCAAGGCCCGGTAGCCTCCGGCCTTCTCATAGTCCTTCAGCGAGCCGGTGTAACCGGGCTGCGACATGTTCTTCAACAAGACTGGTTCGTATATAGGCATTGTTTTCCGTGCTAAGAGTGTATGGCTGATGGCTTATAGCCGATGGCAAGAATCTTCCCGGTCAGTCCGAACCATAAGCCATTTGCCATTAGCTCTTGTTGCTTGCCGGTTCCGGCCACATGAACGGGCCGCTCTTCAAGGGACTCGTGCCGTCGCGCTTGAGGTCGGCCAGGATTCGATCCACTTTTTCTTCGGTCAGGCGCTCGTAGTAATCCTCGTTGACCTGCATCATCGGCCCGGTCCCGCAGGCGGCCAGGCATTCCACCGCGCTCAACGTGAAGAGGCGGTCCGGCGTCGTCTCCCCCGGCTTGATCCCGAGCCTTGCTTGGAGCCAACCCAGCAGGTTGTCGGAGCCGGCCAGGGCGCACATCAGGGACTTGCAGACTTGGAGGTGGAATGTTCCCACCGGCTTCAAGCTCAGCATCGTGTAGAAGGTGACGGTCTCGTAGACTTGCGGCGGAGTCAATCGCAGGATGGCCGCGATCTCCTTCATCGCCGCGTCGCTCACATAGCCCTCCTCCTTCTGCGCCAAATGCAGCAGGGGCAGCAAGGCCGAGCGCCGCACCGGATACCGGCTCAATATGTCGTCTATCTCCGCTTTGTGTCTGTCTGTTAGCATCGCAAGTGACTCTATGAGCTGATGGCCGATGGCCGATAGCTGATGGTAAGAAGGCTTCCGGCCGGTCTGAGCCATAAGCCATCGGCCATGTGCTCCCCTCTCATCGATCGCATTCCCCCATCACGATGTCGTAGGTCCCGAAGATCGTGATCGCGTCCGAAATCAGATAGCCGCGCGCCATGTGATCGAAAGCCCCCATGTGGACGAAGGAGGGGGAGCGGATTTTCATCCGGTAGGGGCGGGGGCTTCCGTCGCTGATGATGAAGAAGCCCAACTCGCCTTTCGGCGCCTCGGTCGCGCAGTACGTCTCCGCCTTGGGCGGCTTGAAGCCCTGCGTGAAAATGATGAAATGGTGGATCAAGCTCTCCATATCCCGCATCACCTTGGCCTTGGGCGGCGGGATGATCTGGGGCGCGTCGGCCACGATCGGTCCTTCCGGCATCTGGGCGAGGCACTGCCGGATGATGCGGCTGCTCTGGCGCAGCTCCTCCATCCGGACCCAGTATCGGTCGTAGGTGTCGCCGTTCTTGCCGACCGGCACTTCCCACTCCACTTTGCCGTAGGCCCCATAGGGCTCCAGCTTGCGCACGTCGTAGGCGACGCCGGAGGCCCGCAGCACCGGCCCGGTCAGGCCGAAGTTGATGGCGTCCTCCCCGGAAATCACCGCGACGTTCTTGGTGCGGCCGATCCAGATCCGGTTGGTCTGGAGCAGCTCGTCATACTCCTTGATGTGGCCGGGGAAGGCGTCCAGGAAGGCCGTCAGCCGTTGGACCAGATCCGGCGTGAAGTCGCTGTCCACTCCGCCGATGCGGAAGTAGTTGAGCGTGAGCCTGGCGCCGCAGAGTTTTTCGAAGAGGTCCAGCAGCACTTCGCGCTCGCGGAAGGTCCAGAAAAAGACCGTCATGGCGCCGATGTCCAATGCCTGGGTGCCCAGCCAGAAGAGGTGTCCGATGATCCGCTGCATCTCGGCGACGATCGTCCGGATGTATTCGGCCCGTTCGGGGACTTCCAGGTTCAGCAGCTTCTCCACGGCCCGGACGTAGGCGTAGTTGTTGGTCATCGAACAGACGTAGTCGAGCCGGTCCGTATGGGGGATGATCTGCATGTAGGCCAGCCCCTCGGCCAGTTTTTCCACGCCTCGGTGGAGGTAGCCGAGATCCGGCGTGGCCTTGGTGATCCGCTCGCCGTCCAGTTCCAGGACGACCCGCAAGACCCCGTGGGTGGCCGGGTGCTGGGGCCCCATGTTCAGGAGCAGTTCCTCGGTCCGGCGCGGAGCCGGTCCTGGCTCGGAGCGGAAGACCTTCCGTTGTTCCTCCGTACACGCCTCCTCGGTCTCCGCAGGGGTTGACTCATCCATCCTGGGCAGGAACTCGAAGCGGCTCCGCCAGCCTCTGCCTTCGGTGGGGAAGTCCTTGCGCAGCGGATGGCCCTCGTCGTAGTCCTCCGGCATCAGGATCCGGCGCAGATCGGGGTGGCCGCTGAAACGAATCCCCATGAGGTCGTAGACTTCGCGCTCCATGAAATCGGCGCCCTTCCAGATGCCGGTGATCGAGGCGATGGTCGGCTGGTCTTCGGTGAGCCGCGCCTTGACGCGGAGTCGGGTGGCATGCGGCAGCGACAGGAAGTGATAAATCACTTCGAAGCGTTCGGGGTCGTCCGGATAGTCGGCCGAGCAGATGTCGGTAATGTGGTCGAAGGCGGCCGAGGGGTCGTCGTGGAGAAAGGCGGCGATCTCCAACAGGCGGGGCGCGGCCACGCGGACGGAGAGTTCCCTGCGCTCCTGGTCGTCCTTGACCGAGAGGACGGCCTCGGGGAACCTGGCTTTCAGTGTTTCAAGTAGTGCATGCATGGTTATAACAAGAGCGTATGGCTGATGGCCGATGGCTTATGGTTCGGATTGACCGGAATCCTTTCTTGCCATCAGCTATCGGCCATCAGCTATCGGCTCATTTCACAAAGACTTTCTCCCGTTGAATCTTTTCCTGCAACTTGAGCAGCCCGTCCATCAGGGCCTCGGGGCGCGGGGGGCAGCCCGGCACGTAGACGTCTACGGGGACGATCTGGTCCACGCCCTGCACGACGCTGTAACTGTTGTAATGGTTGCCGGAGGTCGCGCAGGAGCCCATCGAAATCACATAGCGGGGTTCGGGCATCTGGTCGTAGATGCGGCGAATGACCGGCGCCATCTTCCGGCAGACGGTGCCGGCCACGATCATCAGGTCGGACTGCCGGGGCGAGGCGCGGAAGACGCCGGCGCCGAAGCGGTCGAGGTCGTAGCGCGAGGAGACCGCCGCGATCATCTCGATGGCGCAACAGGCCAGCCCGAAGGTCATGGGCCAGAGCGCCGATTTTCTCGCCCAACAGACGAGGGAGTCCAGATTGGTCGTGAGGACGTTGGCGTCCAACTGTCTATCGAACATGCCCATAAGGTCAGTCTTTCAAGTTGGAAAGTTGTCAGGTCGTAAAGTCTTGAAGGGTTCGACTTGACGACGTTCAGACTTTATAGACACAGCGTTTAATCCCACTCGATTGCCCATCTTCCTTTGATCCCTCTTCTGGTGTATCCTTCCTTCAGCAAGAAAGCGGACGGGCGGTTTCGGCGACTCCGACTGCGCGCATCGAGCGAGCACCGCTTCGGTGCGGGCTCTGCGAGCAAGGGAGACGACGGGGACGCCCACCCACGCGCCGCACTAATCCCATTCGAGCGCTCCCTTCTTCCAGGCGTACCAGAACCCGACGACGAGGACGCCGATGAAGAAGGCCATTTCCAAGAGGCCCAAGAGGCCCAATTTGCGGTAGCTCACCGCCCAGGGAAACAAGTACACGACCTCGATGTCGAAGATGACGAACAGCATCGCGATCACGTAGTAGCGCATCGGGAACTGGATGCGCGCGTCGGAAAAGAGCGGGCTGCCGCTCTCGTACGGCGCCAGCTTGGCCGGATAGGGCCGATGCGGGCGTACGACCCAGCCGGCCAGGAGCGAGACCAGGCCGAACCCCAGCGCAATCACGATGAAGATCAGGATCGGGATATAGTTCAACGGAACGGCTTGGTTACCCATAGTTTCTTCCGAAGAGCGTATAGCAGATGGCTGATGGCTTATGGTTCGGACTGGCGAAGCTTTCTTGCCTCGGCCATACGCTATCAGCCATAGGCCATTAGCTCTGCATTGCGAGCACCGATCCGAAGAAGGGCTTGAAGCGGAGCCCGTCGAGTTCCGGCGAGGCCATGCCCTTGTGCTGGATCAGGAGCTTGAAGGTCCGCCCCATGCCTTCCGGCCGCAACAACTGGACGAGCGACTGGAATTCCGCCGATCCCGGCTCCAGGGTCTCCAACATCTGCTCCACTCCGAGTCCCATCAGAAAACTCATTTGGTTCGTGTAGCCGGCGACCGGGAGGCCCGCGTCCTGTCCGGCCGCGGCCAAGCTGCTGAAGTCCACGTGGGCCGTCATGTCCTGCAGCCCCACCAGCCGATACGGATCCTCCGACGTCATTTGGGCATGGTAGCACAGGAAGGTTCCCCTGCGCCGATCGGGCCCATAGAGGTCTTGCGCCGTATGGCCGTAGTCGATCGTGATGACGATCCCACGCGCCAGGACCCGCGCCACCTCTTGCATCCAGGCCAAGGCGTTCAGGTTGACCTCGGTGCGGTATCCCTCGGAAAACGTGATCTCCAACTGCGCGAGGCGTTGGAGGTAGTCCGCCAAGGCTGGGGTTGAGAGAGGCCGCAGAGATTCGTGGAACCGTCTGTCTCGATAGTCCACGAAGATTTCCTTGGGCTCTCCTTCTTCGATCACGAGGCGATGGACGGGGAACGCGTCCACGAGTTCGTTCGACAGCATGACGCCCACCAAGCTGCCGGAGGCACAGTCACTCAAGCTGTTACGCCAGGTTACGCGCCCCGTGGCTCCTGCCCAGGGCGCAAGGTTGGCTTGCTGCGAGGCCCGCATGGCCGGGCTGTGTTCGACCAGGACGTAGCGCAGACGGGAGAAGAAGGAATCCGATGCCTTCTGGCCGGCAGCAAGAAAGTCCCTGGCCAGCAGCCCCTTGCCGGCCCCCATCTCCACCACGGTGAAGGGATCGGGGTGGCCGAGCATTTCGTCGATTTGGCGAACCTGCCTGGCCAGGGCCTGGGACAGGGCGGGGTGTACGTCGCTGCTGGTGTAAAAATCGCCGGACCATCCAATCCTGTCTTCGCCTGTTCCGCTGGCCGTCCTCATGTAGTACCCGAATTGGGGATGGTAGAGGGCCAGTTCCATGAACCGGGCAAAGGTGATTGGGCCGGACGTTCGGATTTCGTCCGCAATGGCGGCAACCAAGTCGGGATGACCGATGTCCGTCGCTGCGTTCAAGGTCTTGGCTCTCCTCATTAGGCCTAGGCCAAAGGAGCGCTAGATTAGCCGGAGGGGTCTTGGCAAGTCAAGCCCAAAGGCGTTGAAACGCCAGGGAGTTTGTGCGGTTTGGCCGATCAAGACGAAGAGACCGAGAGTAGGCCGAAAGACCTACCCAACCTAGAGACACGAAGGGGCATGACGCAAGCCGGAAATCGTCGGTTGATTTTGGATGCTTGCCGGCTGACCTGGATTGGTCGAAAGGCTTTCTCGTAGTTGATAAGTGCCAGGACATCGTTTACAGCAAGAAGTGCCAGGACATCATTTACAATGCTGATGCTCGGCAGAGCGGCGGAGCGGCGCCAGCAGTCTGTAGGGTGTGTGGAATTGCCCCGCCGCCGTGAGCCTTTCCTACCGCAGACGATACTCATACTCGTCGACCTGCGCGTCATTGAGATACACGCCCAACCGTTGGCGCTCCACGTCCACGGTCGCACGGACATACTCGTAGATGGTTTCCGGTGGCACCGGGAACTTCTCTCCGAACACATCGAGCCGCCCAGCGCTGCGGATGAAGCGGATCAGGTGGTAACGCCCCGTGCAGGGCTTGGGCAGCGGCACCAGCGGCGCCTGTGGGGTTGGCGGAAACCGCAAGGGGACGCCCGATGCGGCCAGGGCCGCCATGGGCGTCTTCCCTCCGAGCTTGCTGTAGCGGTAGTGGCTGTTGTGCCGCTGCTCGAAGTTCAGGCTCTCCCGCGTGAGCTCCGCCGCCGAGCCCATCGGCGTGCGGGTCAGGAACTTCTGCCGCCAGTGATCGTTGAACTTTTCGACGATCCCATTGCGCCACGGCTCGCGAACCGGAATAAACCAGGGTTCGATCCCCAACGGCAGACAGAGCCGGATCAGGAACCCCATCCCACGCGGATGGGCCGGACTGCCGTAAAAGACCATCTCGTTGTCCACCTGCTGATGCTGGGGTATTCCCAGGCGGGTCCACGTGGCCCACAGCGCGTTCACGGTGTGTTGCCCGGCACGCTGCACCAGCGGCTCGATGGCGCAGCGCCCCGTCGCCAGGTCGACGCTGTGCAAGCTGTAGAAGCGGACGGGTCCCGTCAGGTAACAGGGCCCGACAAAGTCGGCCTGGTGGACATCCCCAGGTTGGCTTGCGACGAGGAGGGGGTAGCGCTTGCCCTTCGGCTGAGAGCGGCCGGTGCGCCGGTGGGTCAGCTCGTTGCGGGCCAGCAGTCGGTTGATCGTGCGCAGCGACGGCAGGGGCGTCATCGCCAGGTCCTCCAGTTCCCACCGGATCGCTTGCGCCCCGCAGAACAGTCCCCGGTTGTACAGGCTCAGCCGCACCAGGATCACGATCTGTTCGATCTCCCGGCCCGACCGAGTCGGGCTCTGGTGTGGCCGCCGCGACTGCTCGCCAAACCAGTCTCCGGGTCCCGTGCGATAGCGGTGCAGCCACTTGTACAACCAGGGCCGCGAATACCCCATCGACGCGCAGATACAGGTTGGATTCTCGCCAGCACAATAGCGCTGGACTGCTCGCTGGCGATCCTCGCTCCGTTTGTCCTCCATGCATTCCTCCTTGTGTTGGGAAAGGAATGCATCGTGAGCCAAATGATCGCGCAGGCAAGACCGTGAGCAGATTGTTAACGATGTGTTGGCACATAATCATGTAAACGATGTCCTGGCACTCATCA